>DASTGC010000363.1:0-7723 GCA_035719485.1 Novosphingobium sp. | reverse complement strand
CGGCAGGACGGCGGCGATGGTCTCGTCCTTGTCGAGCGCGGGAAGCAGGTTGACGATCGGGCGCCCGCGGGTGGCCGGGCCGCCTTCGGGGAGCTTCCAGACCTTGAGGCGATAGACCTTGCCGGCGGTCGAGAAGAACAGCACCGGCGTGTGCGTCGAGGTGACGAACATCGTCGCCACGGCATCCTCGTCCTTGGTGGCCATTCCTGCCCGGCCCTTGCCGCCGCGGTTCTGTGCTCGGAAAGTGGATAGCGGGGTGCGCTTGATGTAGCCGTCGAGGGTGACGGTGACGACCATCTCGTCGCGCTCGATCAGGTCCTCGTCGTCGATCCCGTCCCAGGCCGGTGCGATCTGCGACATGCGCGGGGTGGCATAGAGCTGGCGGACCTGGTTCAGCTCCTCGGTCATCACTGCATAGAGCTTCTTCCGGTCAGCCAGGATCGACAGGTATTCCTCGATAGCGGCGGCCAGTTCCTTGAGCTCGTCGCCGATCTCGTCACGGCCGAGCGCGGTGAGGCGATGGAGGCGCAGGTCGAGGATCGCCTTCACCTGGGCTTCCGAGAGGCGGTAGGTGCCGCCTTCCTGCTCGGCATTGGGCTCGATCGCCTCGACCAGGCGGATATAGGGCGCGATATCGCCGATCGGCCATTCGCGCGCGAGCAGCGCGGTTCGGGCGGCGGCGGGGTTGGACGCGCCGCGGATGATCCGCACCACTTCGTCCATGTTCGTCACCGCGACGACCAGGCCGAGCAAGATGTGCGCCCGGTCGCGCGCCTTGTTCAGTTCGAACTTGGTGCGGCGGGTGATGACGTCTTCGCGGAATGCGATGAAGGCTTGGATGATGTCGCGCAGCGAGAGGATTTCCGGCCGCCCGCCGCGGATCGCCAGCATGTTGGCCGGGAAGTTCGACTGGGCCGGAGTGTTGCGCCACAGCTGGTTGAGGACGACCTCGGGAGTGGCGTCGCGCTTGAGGTCGATGACGACGCGCACGCCTTCGCGGTTCGATTCGTCGCGGATGTCGGAGATGCCTTCGATCCGCTTGTCCTTGGCGGCCTCGGCGATTTTCTCGACCAGTCCCGACTTGCCGACCTGGTAGGGGATCGAGGTCAGCACGATCGAGCGTCGATCGCCCCGGCCTTCCTCGATCTTGTGGTTGGCCCGCATGATGATCGAGCCGCGGCCGGGGTGATAGGCGGCCCGCGCACCGGCCGTGCCGAGGATCATCGGCGCGGTCGGGAAGTCAGGCCCCGGGATGATCTCGATCAGCTGCTCGGTGGTGATCGCCGGGTTCTCGATCATGGCGAGGCAGCCGTCGATCACTTCGCCCAGGTTATGCGGCGGGATGTTGGTCGCCATGCCCACCGCGATGCCGCCCGCGCCGTTGACCAGCAGGTTGGGGAAGCGGGCGGGCAGGACCGTCGGTTCCTGGCGTGAGCCGTCGTAGTTGTCGGTAAAGTCGACCGTGTCCTTGTCGAGGTCTTCGAGCAGGAAGTTGGCGACGCGGGTCAGGCGGGCCTCGGTGTAGCGCATCGAGGCCGGGGGATCCGGGTCCATCGAGCCGAAGTTTCCCTGGCCGTCGACCAGCGGCACGCGCATCGACCAGTCCTGCGTCATGCGGGCGAGGGCGTCGTAGATCGAACTGTCGCCATGGGGGTGGTAATTACCCATGGTGTCGCCGACGATCTTGGCCGACTTGCGATAGGGCCGCCCGGCGACGAAGCCGCCTTCCTGGCTGGCGAAAAGGATGCGGCGGTGCACCGGCTTCAGTCCGTCGCGCACGTCCGGCAAGGCACGGCTGACGATCACGCTCATCGCGTAGTCGAGATAGCTTGTCTTCATCTCGTCGACGATGTCGACGCGGGTGAATTCGCCCTGGGGAGAGCCCGGCTCGATGGTGTCGGTGGTATCGCTCACGAGTGCGCTGATCTTTTGTTGTTCTGACAGGAATGGGCGTGGGATCGGCCCTAGGGGATGGCGCAGGACAAGGCCAGCGGCGCATGGTCAGGATGGGGATTGCGGGCGCATTTTTCCACACCTCTCGGCGCGCTGGACCCGGTCATGCAGCCTGTGCTGCCGTGCGATCCTGAACGGGCGGCCCACGCGTCATTCAATCGGCGTTCAACCGCGCTCAAATATCGCGGGCACGGTTGCCAAGCTGCCAATATCGCGTCATTTGCGCTGGCGGAGTTTTCGGGGCTAGATTTACGCCGGACGATCCCGGGAGGGCGAACGGCAAGAGGAGACGAAGGCATCATGAATCGTACATCGCTCATCGGCCGGACGGCCGTGGCCGCGGCACTGGCACTAGGCGCTCTCGGCACCGGTTTCATCGCCGCACCCGCCCTTGCCAAGGAGGCCAAGGCGCCCAAGGCGACCAATTCGCCGGAGTTTCTGAAGGTTGCCGCCCCCCTGCAAAAGGAAGTGAGCGATCTTCTGGCCAAGGCAGGCAAGGTGTCCGATGCCGACCTGAAGGCCGCCGCGACGCCGCTGGTGGCAAAGCTGGCCGTGCTCGAAGGCAAGATGAAGAGCCCGCTGGACCTGCTCGTCGGCGGTGACTGGCAGCGCCAGGTCGGCACCTTCGCCGGCGACAATGCCCTCGCCAACCGCGGTCTCGACAACATGGTCGCCAGTGGCCAGCTCGACGCCAAGGCATTGGAGCAGGTGCGCACGATCCGCGGTCAGAACGCCTATATCGCCAAGGACTATGCCAAGGTGATCGAGGCGCTGACCCCGATCATCAGCTCGCCAACCGCTGACACAGCGGCCGTGCAGATGCTGGCCGAATCCTATGCCAGCAGCGGGAATCCGGCCCAGGGCCTGGCCGCCCTGAAAACCGCGATCGACGCGCGCAAGGCGGCGGGGCAACCCGCGCCGGCTGTGTTCTACCAGCGCGGCCTGGCCATGGCCTACCGGAACAAGATGTACGATGCGGCGCTCGATTTCGCGACCGGGCTGGTCTCGGTCGATCCGACTGCCAATAACTGGAGCGATGCACTTGGCCTTGCCCGCACCGCTGGCAAGTTCCAGGCCCAGGAGACGCTCGACGTCATGCGCCTCGCTCGCCGGGCCGGCGCCATGCGCGACAGCAACGACTATTCCGAATACATCCAGGCTGCCGACCCGCGTCGTTCGCCGGGCGAGGTGCTCAAGGTGGCGGATGCCGGTGTCGCCGCAGGCAAGCTTTCGGCCGGCGATGTCTTCGTGACCGAAGCCCGCACCCAGGCACAGGCCCGCCTGGCTGCCGACAAGGCCTCGCTGCCCGCGCTTGAGCGCGATGCCCGTGCCCCCACCGCCAGCGGGACGACAGTGATCGCCGCGGCCGATACCTTCCTCAGCTACGACGATCCGGCGAAGGCCGAGGCGCTCTACCAAATCGCTCTGACCAAGCCTGGCGTGGATGCGGATCGCGCCAATACCCGGCTTGGCATCGCCCAGGTTGACCAGGGCAAGTATGCCGATGCCCAGGCGACCTTCGCCAAGGTCGGCGGGGCGCGCCAGTCGATCGCCAAGCTGTGGTCGATCTATGCCGCGCAGAAGGCCAAGGGCGGCTGATCTTCCGGCCTTGCTGACAAGCGAAAGGGCGGCCTCGCAAGGGCCGCCCTTTTCCATTGGCCGGGGCAAGGGGCAAGCTGAACCTGCTTCGGAACCGATACGCGATCGCGGCGTTGAATGGCCTACGTTTCATTCGGGGCAGGGCCGGGATCATGATCTTGCGAAATCGGGAAAGTCACCGACGTGAGCAGTGACACGGTCGGCGTCATCATTCCGATGTTTAACGCTGCCCGAACGATCGAGGAAACCCTGCGGAGCGCCTGCGGCCAGACCCATCGCGATCTAGATATCGTGGTTGTTGACGACGGGAGCACGGACGCGGGTCCGGCGATTGTCCAGCGCTTTCCCGATCCGCGTGTTCGCCTGTTGCATCAGGCAAATGCGGGCGTCGCGGCCGCGCGCAACAACGGCGCTGGGGCAACCTGTGCACCCTATCTGGCCTTCCTCGATGCAGACGATGTCTGGCATCCTGCCAAGGTTGGAAGGCAACTTGCCTTGCTCGCCGATACGCCGGACGCGCTGGTCTGGTGCTGGTATGACGAGATCGACGATGAGGGCATCGTCAGCGCCTCTCCCGAACTGAGATCCTCGGCGACGCTCGCTGATCTGTGCCGGTGGAACATCGTTGGCAACGGTAGCTCGATGCTTGTTTCCAGGCGCGCCTTTGACGACGGCGGCCGGTTCGACACTACCCTGCGGGAGCGTGATGCCCAGGGCTGCGAGGATTACGCCTTTGCCCTTTCGATTGCCGAAAGGTTTCCCATCCGGATCGTTGCCGAACGCCTGATGGGCTACCGGGTGAGCAACAACAACATGTCGGCCAACACGCGCAAGATGTGGCGTTCCCTCAATCTTGTCATCGATGATTTCGGGGCAAGGCATCCGGAATTCGCCCCCGATCTGCAAGCCCACCGTGGACTGGCAACGGTCTGCTACTACTACCGGGCCCTGCAAGTGCGCGACTATGCGGCGGCGTGGCATTTTCTGCGCCAGTCGATGCGCGACTGCGCAATGCAGCCCAAAATGCGGCGAAACCTGATCCGGTCCTGGCTGCGGCATCGGTTGGAGGATTTGCGAGGGCGACAGGTTCGTCCCGCCGTCGAATGATATGGCTCAATTGGCTGGACGAATTGGACAAAGTAGATTGTTCAATAAAGGCACGGATTTCGACAACCGGTTGTAATAAAGCGACGAAGTTGTAGTTCCTCGAGCTCGTCGCTGGTCCAGGAGCGTTGGCGGGAAGCTTTGCAATCGGGTCGCGCTCGTTAGCGACATTCCTGGCCGGGGTGACGATCATGGTTCTCGTCGACGTGGTAATGCCGGTCTTCAACACCGAGGCGACTATCGCATCGTCCGTCCGCTCGATTCTTGAGCAGACCATTGCCGACCTGCGCCTGATCGTGGTCGATGACGGATCGACTGATCACACCCCGAAGATCCTGCGCGAGCTTGCCTCGGCTGACCGCCGGCTGATCGTGGTGACCACCGCGAACAGGGGTGTGGTCGATGCGCTGAATACCGGGCTGGAGCATTGCCGGGCGAAATACATGGCCCGGCATGATGGTGACGACATTGCGTTCCCCGACCGGCTGGCAAGGCAGGTGGCTTACCTGGACAAGCATTCCGACTGCACCGCCGTATCCTGCACTGCCTGGCACATCGACGCACAGGGGCGCCGGATCGGCACCACCGGATCAGGCGGAGATGCGGTGGGTAATCCGCACGCCGTCCCCGCTGGCGAACCATATCTGATGCATCCTTTCCTTCTCGCCCGCCTCGATGCCGTCCGCGCGGTCGGCGGCTACCGGCACGTGCTGCATGCCGAAGATTCGGATCTCTACTGGCGGCTGGAGGCGATCGGGCGACTTCATGTCCTCGACGAGCGCCTGGGTGAGTATCGCATTCACGCGGGCGGGGTTACCAGCGGTTCGGCCCAGAACGTACGCGCGACGGCGGTGTTCTCCCAGTTGGCTGCCTTGTCCGCGCGCCGACGGGCCCTTGCTGCCGCGGACATCGCGTTTTCCCCCAGCCTCGCGCGGGAAGTTCGCGAGTCACCCAGCCTTGCGCGGATGATCGAGCTCGCCTCGGAGGGGCTGGACGATGGCGAACGCCGTTACCTCGAAGTCGCGGCAGCGGCCAAGATGTTGCAGCTGCGGGTCTACCGGCGTTTCCGGTTCAGCCTGGCTGACCTGCAGACCATGGCGAAGCTGTTATCCAGGCATTTTGCCCTGATCCCGCCGCGTGACAGGAAGATCCTCCTGACGACCCCGTTCTGGTATTTCTACAAGCCAAGAGCATGCCTGAACTGGGTGGCCTCAGCCTTCACGGCGGGGTGAGAGCAGCAAGGGAGGGTGATTTCTTCCCCCTTAGTTCACCGGCGAGAATTCCCCGGTTGCCTCGTCGAGCACGTGCAGTACGCCGTCAGAGATGGCGAAGAACGAGCCTGTCAGCCGCAGTTCGCCATTGCGCTCTTTCTGGCGGATGCAGGGGAAGGTGCGCAGGTTGGCGAGGCTGGCCTTGACGCCAGCCAGTTCCATCGCCCGCTCGGCCTCGCGCCCGTGGGTGCCGTGCTGGGCGACCACCGGCTCGCGCGCTTCGTCGAACAGCGACATCCAGGCGGCGATGAAGCCGCCCTCGCCAGGCTCGGCACCGGCGAGGTCCTGGGTCAAAGCGGCCTTGCAGCCGCCGCACATGCCGTGGCCCATGACCACGATTTCCTTCACCTTCAGCACCTGCACGGCGAATTCCAGTGCGGCGGAGACGCCGTGGTGGCCCGGGTTGGTTTCGAACGGGGGGACCATGGCGGCGACATTGCGCACGACGAAGGCCTCGCCCGGCGCCACGTCGAAGATCTGGCTCGGATCGACCCGGCTGTCGGAACAGGCGATCACCATCACTTCGGGCTCCTGGCCTTCACGCAGGGCGGCCCAGCGATCGCGGTTCGAGGTCCACCCGGTCTGGCGGAAACGGCGGTAGCCCTCGATCAGGCGGCTCAACTGGGGAGAGGGTGAATCGGTCATGCGGGCTCCATGCCGTCCCCAATTGCCTCTGGCAAGCCAAAGCCGAAGCGCCTATCTGCCCGCCATGACCGAACTTGCACCGGAACTCCCCGGCTCTGTGGAAGCCATTGAATCTACAAAAAATTCAATGGATTACGTGCGCCAGCGCAAGCCAGACTGGATCCGCGTAAAAGCGCCGACCAGCAAGGCTTTCGGCGAAACCCGCGATCTGATGCGCAGTCTGAAGCTCAATACCGTGTGCGAGGAGGCGGCCTGCCCCAACATTGGCGAGTGCTGGACCAAGAAGCACGCGACCGTGATGATCCTCGGCGATGTCTGTACCCGCGCCTGCGCCTTCTGCAATGTGAAGACCGGTATGCCGCGAGCGGTCGATCATGAGGAACCAGCCCACGTCGCCGAGGCAGCGGCGCGGATGGGACTTGAACATATCGTTATCACCTCGGTCGACCGCGACGACCTGCCGGACGGCGGCGCCCGTCAATTCGTCAGGGTGATCGAGGAACTGCGGGCCCGAACGCCGCGGACCACGATCGAGATCCTCACCCCCGATTTCCGCGGCAAGATGCGCCCGGCGGTGGAGGCGATCGTTGCTGCCGGGCCCGATGTCTACAACCACAATCTCGAGACCGTTCCCCGGCTCTACCCGACGATCCGCCCCGGTGCCCGCTACTATGCCTCGCTGCGCTTGCTGGAGGAGGTGAAGGCTCACAATCCGCGGATCTTCACCAAGAGCGGGATCATGCTCGGGCTTGGCGAGGAGCGCCTCGAAGTCCACCAGGTGATGGACGATATGCGCTCTGCCGGGATCGATTTCCTAACCATGGGCCAGTACCTGCGGCCCACGCCCAAGCATGCCGAAGTGAAGGAATTCGTCACGCCCCAGGCCTTCGCCGCCTACGGCGCGATCGCCCGGGCCAAGGGCTTCCTCCAGGTTGCCTCCAGCCCATTGACGCGCTCCAGCTACCATGCGGGCGAGGATTTCGTCCAGATGCGGGCTGCCCGCGAAGCCATGCTCGCCAAGCAGACCCACAGGGCCTGAACCTGGTGACGGCCATCCACGAAATCCGGCGCCTGCCGTGGAGCGCGGCGCAGATGTTCGACCTCGTCGCCGACGTCGGTCGCTATGCGGAGTTCCTGCCGTGGGTGGTGGC
>DASTGC010000362.1:0-8875 GCA_035719485.1 Novosphingobium sp. | reverse complement strand
TGGCGCTCTGCAATCCAGCCGAGGGTGAAGAAAGTTGCGCAGACTCCCGCTTCGGCGAACAGGTCGAGGATGCGGGCGCAGTTGTCCTCCACGCGCGGGGCGAAGCTGTCCCAATCACCGCGCGCGATTACCCGCTCGAAGGCGCCGACCTGGAACCATTCCTCGACATCGACAGAAAGGGCATTGACCAAGGGCACGAAGCCACCTCCCCAGTCCAAACCCTCAGGCTGCGGCCTTCTGGTCGCTCTCCAGCCACTCGATCAGCATGGCGAGCGTATGCTTCACGCTCGCTTCCTGCTCGATCAGGCGCGCTTCCAGCCCGTCGAGACGACCGGCCATGCCATCGATGCGCGAGGCGATCGCGGCGAGCTGAGCCTGTAGGTCGCCCTCTGCCGCGGCCAGTGGCACTGGCTGCGTTTCGAGGACGTTAGCGAGCTCGATAACCGCCTGCTGGAGCTCGGCGATCAGCGCATCTCGTTCATCGAAAGCTTCCTTCATCTCGGCAAAGGGCACGGCGTCGATCGGCTCGGCAAGCTGTGCAGTGGCATGGACTACTGGGACCTCAGGTGCCGGCTGCGCCGGTGCCAGGGCCGTGTCCGTGGCAACTTCCTCCATCACCCGCTCGAACAGCGCCATGTCGAAATGGTCGCGCTCCTCGACGCAGCCCATCAGCAGCAGCCGGTTGGCGATCTGGTTGATCCGCCGCGGCACGCCGCCAGTCGTCTCGAACAGCGCCGGGTAAAGCGCCGGGTCGATAGTCGGCCGACTGCTCCAGCCGACCAGCTTGAGCCGGTGCTCAATATACGGCTGCACTTCCTCGGCATCCATCGCATCGAGATGATGGGTGGCGATCACCCGCTGGCGCAGCTGCTCCAGCCGGGGGCTAGATTGCAGTGTATCGCGAAACTCCGGCTGGCCCAGCAGCAGGGTTTGCAGCAGCGGCTGCGATCCGAGCTGAAAGTTCGACAGCATGCGTAGCTCTTCCAGCGCTTCGATTGAGAGGTTCTGCGCCTCGTCCACCACCAGCAGGCATCGCCGCCCGCCCCGTGCCTCGGCGTGGAGCAGGCCCTCGATGCCGGCAAGCGCTGCGGCTTTGTCGCTGGCATCGAGTATGAGGCCGAACGACTGAGCGACGACGTTGACGATCTCGTCGCCATTGAGCGCGCTGGTCACCACCTGGGCGGCGGTAAGGCGCTCGGGATCGATCGTTGCCATCAGATGGGCCGCAAGGGTGGATTTACCCGAGCCGATCTCCCCGGTGATGACGATGAAGCCCTCACCCTGGGCAAGGCCATAGCCCAGATAGGACAGCGCCTTGCGGTGCGTCAGGCTCTCGAAATAGAACGCCGCGTCAGGGGTCAGCTGGAACGGGCGCCCGGTGAAGCCATAGAATTCTTCGTACATTGCCTGTGTGTCCCCGTTCACTCAGAAAAAGGAATAGCGAAGGCCGAGCATGGCCGACGCATCCCAGGTATCCACCGCCTGGCTGCGTTGGATGCCCTGGATCGAAATTGCGGCGTTTCCGGTAAGATGATGGCCGAGTGTGCGACTGTAGCTGGCGTTTGCGCCGATCGCCGTGCCGTCGCTGCCGTCGAGCCTGCTGTCGAACCAATCGACATAGGCGAAGGTGCCAAAGCTTGAATTGCGGTCGATCTCGCCATTCAGCCAAGCAGAGAGCCAGGCGTTCTCGTCGGTTACGCCGTTCGCGGTAGCCAGCACGGTGCCCGGCGCGGCGATGAACTTGCGCCGGTCGTAGCCGGCGGCAAGACCCATGCCGAGCCGGCCGGTGGTCACCGCATAGCTCGCCTGGATCCCGCGTGAGCGGAATGTGGCCGAACGGAGCCCGCCGAGCGCGCCGGTCAAGCAGGGGCTGCCCTGGGCGGAATTGCCGAGTGCGGAGACGCAACCGTTGATGTTTCCGGTCACCGCGTTGCGGCTGACCTCGAAGTCGGTCGGCAGTTCGGCCAGGGCGCGGTTGAGAGTCCCGCCAAAGCCGGCGATTGAATCGTAAACCGAAACGTTCAGCTGCGAACGGCGCGAAGCACGCCAGCCGAACGAACCATAGTAGGTGGTCGATCCATAGCGGCGGCCAACATGGGCCTCGAAGGCGGTCCGCCGGCTCGGCCGCCACGTGACCCCGGCGTCCCAGGTGAAGCCGCTGGTGTCATAGGCGATCCTGCGACCCGAGCTCTTGTCGGTGATGAGTCGGCCGTCAGCACCGATCACAGGCGCACCGGTCAGCGGATCCCGGACCGCATCGCGGCTGGTCACCCGCACCTTCTCGTAGCCGACCCCGGCGACCAGCGAGACCGTATCGGACACCGGCACGGCCACATCGGCGCGAACATTGGCGTCACGCACGCGCTGGTCGAGATTGGAGATGGCTTCCTGGTACCAGCCGCCACCGATCCCGATCCCAATCGGCAGCGGCTCGCCGGGCGCGACGCCGGCATGGACGGTGGCCATCTGGGTCAGCGAGTGGTCGAACACGTCCACATTTCTGGCCAGCGGAGTACCGGAGACGGTGCTGCCCGAGCCGACTTCGGTATAGCCGACCCGGTAGGAGCCGTTGACCGCCACGTCGCCCGCATGGGTCGAAAGCGAAGGTCCGGCATAGACCGACCAGAGCCGCGTTCCCGTATTGGGATCGGCAGAACCCGGCAGGGCGGCGCCGCCATCCGTGGTCGTGCGGGTGGCAAGGGCACCGGCTTCAAGGGTAACGGTGCGGGGGACGATGCCGACCGATGCACGGGCAAGACCCGAGACCGTATCCCCGCTGTCGGACTTGCCGTAGCCGAAGCGGCGTTCGTAGCGGACCGAGAAGCTCGCCTGGGTATTGCGCCCGGCAACGCCGCCATCGACGCCGACGGCCAGGGTCGACCAGGTCAATACGTCGTGCGTGGGCGCGAGCTGGCCGCTGATGACCTGCGCAGCCTCGATATAGGGCGAGATGTAGCCCCGGCCCTGGCGGCCGCGATGACCTGACGACCGCACGGCGGCAGGTGCATCGCTGCCGTCGGCGGCGCCCCCCGCGTCGGCGGCCGGGGCGCCCTCGCCGGGTCCAGACGAAGTCTTGCCATAGGATATCGATTGCGCCCCGGCGCCCGCAGGGAGGACGGTTGCTGCGAGGAGCAGCCCCACCAGCACCCGGTTGTATCTGCTACGGTCCATGCCCCCGTCCTATCCCGAATAACCGTAATACGATCCAAACCGCCGCCCGCTGGGCGAGAACTGCACAGCATTCAGCAGCAGCTGGATGTTCGGGCAGCCCCGCAGGAGCGCGATGGCATCCTCCAGCGAGCTTTGCCCGGTGCGATCGGCGCGGGCGACGACCAGCGCCTGGCCGACATATTTGGCCAGCTCCGCGGCTGGCGAAGCTGCCAGTGCCGGCGGGCTGTCGAAGATCACCATCCGGTGCGGCGCGCCCTCTGTCAGGCGGTCGAGCACTGCGCGCGTGCGCGAGGAAGCAAGGTATTCTGTATCCGACGTAGTCGCATTACCGGCGGGCAGGACCCACAGGCCGGAGATGTCGGTTCCAATCACGCATTCGGCCACGTCGATTGCCGGATCGGCCAAGGCATCCATCAGTCCGCGCCCGCCCGGCAGGCCGAGCATCGAGAGTATTGAAGGCTTGGCGAAATCGGCATCGACCAGCACGACCTCGCTCTCCTTCTCGGCCGCGATGGCAAGAGCCAGATTGGTCGAGGTCCAGGTCTTGCCCTCACCCGGCAGCGGCGAGCAGACCAGCACGCGCTGTGCCGCCGGGCCGAGCGCAGGGCGTAGCTGGTTGGCCTGAAGCAGCAGCTGGCGCTTGACGATGCGAAACTCCTCGAGCAGCGCGGTCACGCTGCCCTCGGGAACGATCATGCCGGCCTCTCTCAGGTGAATCCGGTCGACCGGATGGGTGCCTCCGGCGAAGCGTACCGGCGCGACGCAAAGCGCAGGCTGAGCCGGCGCGGCCACAACCGGTCCCGGCGCCGACGACGTGGCGACCGGCAATGGAGCTGCGGGCTCAATCGTCACCTCGCGCATGACCACGCGGCGTTGCGGCTCGGGCGGCAGGGGCGCGCCTATGCCACCAGCACGGGAGAGGTCAAACCCCTTGATGGCGCGCTCGACGGACGAGGCAGCCTTCTTCTCGGCCTCAGGCTGCCCGGGCAGCGGGATCCTGGTGTGTTCGGTCATCCCCGTGCCCTCACGCCACCAGCTGCCGCTGGACGAATTCGCTGGCCAGCAGGAGCAGGAACACCGCACCCAAGGCCGCGCTACCTGCCATGAAATACCTCAGGCGCTTGGCTTCCACGGCCCGGCTCGCCTCCGTCCGCACCAGCGAAATGGCGCCAAGCACCGGCAGGCCGAGCGCCCGTTCCAGCCTGTCGCTGGTCTGGAAGGTCTTGCGCAGCTGTCCAAGGCCGAAGGCCGCGGCCACGCCGCCGCCCAGTCCGATCACAAGCACTGCCAGCAGCAACAGCGGCCGGTTGGGGGCGGAGGGGCTGCGCGGCGTGGTCGGAGGGTCGATGACCTGGAACTTGACGGCGCTGCGCTCGGTCTCGACCTGGCCGCGCAGGCGCAGGGCCTCGCGATCCTGCAGCAGCTTGTCGTACTGCTGCTTGAGCACGTCATAATCGCGGCTTATCCGCTGGGCCTCTGCGGCGACGGCCGGGTTCTCGGTCTGCTGGGCATCGATGCGGGCGAGGTCCGCCTGGGCGGCCGCACGGCGCGCCTGCAACGACTGGAGGTTGGCCTGCTTCTCCGCCCGGATCGACTGGAGCGAGGCATAGGCCGGATTGGGCACGCCCCCGCCCGGCCCTTCGGCAGCGGCAGCGGCGCGCAACTGGACGACCTGGTTCTTCATCGCGATCACGTCGGGGTGGCTGTCGGTCAAGCCTCGAGCACGCATGCCCGCAAGGTCCGCCGTAGCCTGGGCCAGTGCGCCCCTGGCTCCCCCGGCGCCAGCGCCAGGCATGGTGGCGGGCGTCCCGGCCAATTGGCCATTGATCGCCGCGAGGGAGCTCTGCGCCGCGGCGATGTCGGCATCGATTCCGCGCAATTGCATGCGCGCGGCTTCCATCCGCTGCAGCAGGCTGGCGCCACCTTCGGAAAGCTCAGGGTACTTCGCCTCGAAGGCGAGCCGCCGCTGTTCGGCGTCTTCCAGCTGCTTCTGCCGCGCGGTCAGCTGCGGGTTCATGAATTCAAGCGTATCGGTCATCTCGCCGCGCCCGCCGGCGAGGTTTTCCTCGTGGAAAATGTCGATCATCTTCTGGACGATGTCGTGCGACAGCCGGGCGCTTTCGGCGTCGGACAGGCTGCCGTCGCTCGAGACAGCCGTGATCTCGAACAGGTTGTCCTGCTGGCTGACGACCTTCACCGACTTCCCGAGGGCCAGGACCATCGCCTCCATCTGCTTGGGCGTGGTGATGCCGTCACCCAGCGAGGTGCCGCGGATGACCTTCTCGAGGTTGACCGCGCTCGTCAGCGTCTGGCGCACCCGGTCGATATCCCGGCGGCGATCACCCATGCCGATGCCGATCTGCTCGGCCAGCGGGTCGTCCAGCTGAACGAAGATACGCGCCTTGGATTCGTAGGAATTGGGTACCATGGCAACGGCCAACCACCCCACGATGCAGATTCCCCAGGCCGCCGCTAGGGCAACCCACTTGCGGGACCATACCGTGTGAAGCGACGCGCGCAGGTTTTCGATGAGATCGTTCATTCCGCCGGGGCCGCCCTCAGAAGGTGCTCTCGGGAATGATGATCACGTCGCCGGGCATCAGCATCACGTTGGCCTTGCTTTCGCCCTTGCGCAGCAGGTCGCCCAGGCGCAGCGCGAATTCCGCCTGCTTGCCACTCTCCTTGTCGAACCGGATCAGCTTGGCCTTGTTGCCCGCGGCATATTCGGAGAGCCCGCCGACCGCGATCATCGCGTCGAGCACGGTCATGTTGGCACGGTAGGGGATCGAGGCCGGCTTGGTCGTGGCGCCGACCACGCGAACCTGCTGGCTGAAGGTCCCGGCAAACTTGTTGACGATAACCGAGACCAGCGGCTCCTGGATGTATTGCGAGAGCTGAAGCTTGAGATCCTCGGCCAGCATCGAGGGCGTCTTGCCCACGGCCGGCATATCGGTGATCAGCGGCGTGGTGATCCGCCCGTCGGGCCGCACCTGCACGTTGGCGCCGAGCTCGGGATTGCGCCAGACGAAGATCGTCAGCTCGTCGAGCGGTCCGATCACGTAGTCCTCGCCCGGGCCTTCCTGCATCGCGACGAACGAGGCGGGCGGCAATTGCGGTCCGTTAGACGAACTGGCGCAGCCGCCAAGCGCAAGGGTCCCCAGGGCACAGCCGGCCAGAAGCCTGGAAACGCGGGTCAGGGGCATCGGGCGCAGTCCTCACTAGCGGCCCGGCCGCGCCGCAGGCCAACCGCCTACGCCGCAACCGCGCCAAATCTCGCCTCCGCTATGGTGGAAAAGGGTGAATAAGCGGTTAGTGATCAAGGATTGCAGCCGCGGAATTGCGACGGGTCCCGAATGGGGACGGTCGATCGGCCAGGAATTAATTACCCGGACCTGCCGCCTCGGAACGGCCGGTCAGACCAGCATTTCCGTCGCCGGCCCCTGCCCAAGGAAATGCATCGGGCTCGCCGTTGCCCCATAGGCCCCGGCGCAGAACACCGCGACAATATCGCCCGGCTCGGCCCGCGGGAATCCGGCCTTTTCGGCCAGGCGATCGAGCGGGGTGCACAGGCAGCCGACGACGCTGGCCTCTTCCTCGACCGGGGCGGTGAAGCGTGTGGCGATCGCTACGGGGTAATTACGCCGCACCACGGTGCCAAAGTTTCCGGAAGCCGCGAGTTGGTGATGCATGCCGCCGTCACAGATGAGGAACACCTCGCCGTGGCTCACTTTCCGGTCGATCACCGTCGTGAGGTACACGCCCGCCTCGCCAACCAGGTAGCGGCCAAGCTCCAGGCAAAATTCGGTTGCCGCCAGTTCGTACGGCAGATCGGCCATACGCGCGGCCAGCGCCGCGCCTACCGCAGTGATATCAAGCGGGATATCGCCTGGAAAATAAGGAATTCCGAAGCCTCCGCCAAGGTTGAGGTGCGGAAGCGCGACGCCGGACTCCGCCGCCAGACGCGCAGCGAGAGCCAGAGTCTGCGCCTGGGTTTCGATGATATCATCGGCTGATATCGCCTGGCTTCCGGCGAAAATATGAAACCCGCACCACTCCGCTCCGGCGCCAATCACCCGGCGAACGAGGGCCGGCACCCGCTCGGCATCCAGCCCGAACGGCTTGGCCCCCCCGCCCATCTTCATGCCCGATCCCTTGATGCTGAAATCGGGATTGACCCTGATCGCCAGCCGCGGCGTGATCCCCAGGCCCTCGGCAATGCGCAGGGCGCGGTCCGCCTCCACTTCGCTTTCGAGGTTGAGCGTCACCCCCGCGCCGATGGCGGCGGCCAGCTCGGCATCGCGCTTACCCGGGCCGGCAAAGCTGATGGACCGGGGGTCGATCTGGACTTGGAGCAGTTTCTGAAGTTCGCCACCCGAGGCGACGTCGAACCCGTCCACAAATTCAGACATTACGCGAACTATGGGTGAAAATGGGTTTGCTTTAACAGCATAGTGTAGCTTGATCCTGGCCGGCAAGGCAGCGCGCAGGCCGGCAATTCGATCGGCAATTAACTTGCGTGAGTAGAGGAACAGCGGGGTTCCCCCGGCGGCCTCGACCAACTCACGAACATCCTTATCATCTATGGCAAGAATGCCATTCTTACTACTGAATTCCTTTGGAATTGGTCCTAGCGGCTTCATCGCGCCAGCTCCGCGGCAAGGCCCACCCTATCAAGCTTGCCATTCGGCCCGACCGGCAATTCGCTGCGCCAGTGAACGATCTTTGGCTGCATGAAATTAGGAAGTTCTTTCATCAACTTATGACGCAATTCTTCATCTTTGGGTGAAGTTCCCGGCAAGGGTCTGACCACCAGATGGACAGCCTGGCCCAGCCGCTCATCCAACACGCCCAACGCCACCGCCTCGGCCACAAGTCCTGATGCCAGGGCCACCTCCTCGATCTCTTGTGGGCTGATCCGGTTTCCTGCCGACTTGATCATCGCATCTCGCCTGCCGACAAAATAGAGAAGCCCTTCAGAATCGCGGCGCACCCGGTCACCCGACCATACGGCCATGCCGCCATAGACCGAGGCTGCAGGAGCTGGGCGGAACCGCTCTGTCGTGCGCTCCGGGTCACGCCAGTATCCCTTGGCCACCAGCGGCCCGCAGTGGACCAGTTCCCCCTCCTCCCCATCGGCCGCAACAAGCCCATCGTCGGCAATGACGAGCACTTCGGCATGGGGAATGGCCTTGCCCATCGCGGTCGGGTGGGTGTCGATCAGCGCGGGATCGAGGTAGGTCGAGCGGAAAGCTTCGGTGAGGCCATACATCGCAAAGAGCCTTGCCTGCGGAAACAGAACCCTAAGCCGGCGAACAAGCCCTTCCGTCAAGGCGCCGCCGCTGTTGGTCAGCCGCAGCAGCCGGTTCGCCGTATCCTTCGGCCAGTCCAGTTCCGCCAGTTGCACCCACAGCGGCGGTACTGCCGCCAAGGTAGTGATATCATGTCGCGATATCGCCTTGATCACATCCCGGGGGGTAAGATAGTCGAGCGGGGTCACGGCGCCTCCCGCAAACCATGCGGAAAGCAGTTGGTTCTGCCCGTAATCAAACGAAAGCGGCAGTACGGCAAGCGTCCGGTCCTGCGCGCCAAGGCCCAGATAGCGCGCCACGCTTTCCGCTCCGAGCCAGAGGTTGGCGTGGCTAAGCATCACGCCCTTCGGCCGCCCGGTCGACCCGCTGGTGTAAAGGATCGCCGCGAGCGCGTC
>DASTGC010000361.1:0-3690 GCA_035719485.1 Novosphingobium sp. | reverse complement strand
TTCTCGGACCCGATCTTCATGGCGCGCTGCTCGATTGGGCGGTTACCGGACAAGGCCGGTTCGTGGCCTCGCAGGTCCAGGGCGCGGACGGGCTGGTTCACAACGCCGGGGTTCGTCAGTCGTGGCGCTGTGATGAAGGGCTCGGCCGCCTGAAGGCGGAGTTCCGCGCGAGCATAGATGCGGCGTTTGACCAACTGCGCGAACAGCTGGGGATCCCGCCCTTTGCCGTGTTTCGCACCGAGCTGGAACTGGCAGCCCATCGCGACGGCTCGTTCTACAAGCCTCATGTCGATACCCACTTCGGCGTCGGCCGGGCCAGCACGGAGGGGGACCGGATGCTGACCCTGGTCTACTATTTCCATCGCCAGCCTCGCGGTTTCTCCGGCGGGGAAATCGCGCTCTACCCCTACAACCGTGAAGCCCGGACCCTTATCGAACCGTTCGACAATCGCCTGGTTGCGTTCCCAGCCCATACCCTGCACGAGGTTTGCCCGGTAATGGTCCCTGGCGATGCCTGGGAGGATGCGCGGTTCGCGATCAACTGCTGGTTCAACCGGGAACGTCCGGGAATAGCGTGAGGCGCGGGCGAGTGGAGCGGGCGTTCAGCCCAGCTTCCATTCCCAGCCCAGCGGATCACCATCCATGACCTCGACGCCCTGGGCGGCGAGTTCGTCGCGCAGGGCGTCGGAGCGGGCGAAGTCCTTGGCGGCGCGGGCCTCCTTGCGGGCGGCGAGGGTTGCCTCGATCGCCGCCTCGGTGATGGCCGCAGACTTCGGGCTAATGCGCAGGTCCGCGCGAACCAATTTCAGGAGGTCAAGGCCGAGCACTGAGTCAAGCCGTCCGACCAACGCCAGCTTTTCGGCCGGGTTGACCTTCTTAAGGCTCACCAGTTCCTCAAGCACGGTCAGGGCAACCGGCGTGTTGAGATCATCAGACATGGCGGCACCGAACCGCTCGACAAGAGCGGCGAAGCGCGGCGGCGTGTCCTCCCCGACCAGCGCGAGCGTGGCCCGCACTCCGGCCTCGTCGGGCGCGACCTGGGCCCTGACCTGCTCCACCGCCATCACCAGGCGCTTGAGCCGCGTCAGCGCCGCGCCAAGGCCTTCCCAGGAGAATTCCAGCTCGCTGCGGTAATGCGCCTGGAGGCACATCATGCGATAGGCGAGCGGGTGGTAGCCCTTGTCGATCAGCAGCTGGAGGCGGAGGAACTCGCCGCTCGACTTGCTCATCTTGCCCGAGCGCTCGACCAGGAAGTTGTTGTGCATCCACACACGCGCGCCGGAATTGGCCGGCTGGTCGAGGCCGTTCGTGCAGCAGTGCGCTTGATTCTGGGCGATCTCGTTGGGGTGGTGGATCTCGCGGTGGTCGATCCCGCCGGTGTGGATGTCGAAGGGGAAGCCGAGCACCTCGCCGCTCATCACCGAGCATTCGAGATGCCAGCCCGGGGCGCCACGGCCCCAAGGGCTGTCCCATTCCATCTGCCGCTTCTCGCCGGGCGGGGTCTTGCGCCAGATCGCGAAGTCTGCCGCGTTGCGCTTGCCGGCAACGGCCTCGATCCGCCCCTCCCCCTCGTCGGTCTGGGCGCGGGCGAGGCGGCCATAGTCCGCCACGGTGGACACGTCGAAATATAGGCCGCTCTCAAGCTCATAGCAGTGCTTTTCGGCAATGCCCTTGGCGAAGTCGATCATCTGCGGGACGTAGTCCGTGGCCACGGTCCACCGCGCCGGCTCGCGGATGTTGAGCGCTTTCACGTCCGCCCAGTAGGCCTGCTTGTAGTGTTCGGCGATGTCCCAGATCGACCTCGCCTCGGCCCGGGCCATCTTCTCCATCTTGTCCTCGCCATCATCGGCATCGTCGGTCAGATGGCCGACGTCGGTGATGTTGATGACGTGGGTGAGATTGTAGCCCTTGAAGGCGAGAGTCCGCCCGAGCACGTCGGCGAAAACATAGGCCCGCATGTTACCGATGTGGGGATAGTTATAGACCGTCGGCCCGCAGGTATAGACGCGCGCCTCGCCGGAATGGACCGGTTGAAAAGGCTCGGCCTGACGGGTCAGGCTGTTGAACAGCATGAGCGGGGGGCTGGCTTCGGTCATAGTGCGCCCGCCTGTGCGGCGCTTTGCCGAAGCCGTCAACCAGTCAGGCCGTCACGGTCTCGAAGCCGAGGAATCGGATCTGTTCTTCCAGTTCGACGCGCTGGCGCCGGAAATTGTTCACCGGCGCGCTCGTGTCGCGATATCCGAGGGCGATGCCGCAGAACATCATGGTTTCGGCAGGAAGGCCGAGGTGTGCCTTGATGGTTCGGCCATAGAGACCCATGTATTCCTGCGGACAGGTGTCGAGGCCGTGGTCGCGTGCCAGCAGCATGATCGTCTGCAGCCACATTCCCACGTCCGACCATTGCGGGGGGCCCATGAACTTGGGGAAGTGAGCCAGCAGCAGGACCGGGGCTCCGAACGACAGCTTGTTCTGAACGACGAAATCATCGCGGCCCGATGCATCGGCGCGGTCGACCTCCATCGCACCATACATGGAGGCTCCGAGGGACTCGAGGCGGGCGAGGTGCGGCGCGGAAGCATTGGGCGCATCGAAGCGGTATTCGAGCGGGTCGTCCGGCTGTGCCGGGAGCAGTTTGTCCTGCAGCGCCTTGAGCGCATCACCGGCAAGAACCGTGGCTTCCCATGGCTGGAAATTGCAGCCCGAGGGCGCCCACCGCGCGGCCTCGAGAATCTCGCGCACGGTCGCCAGTGGAACCCGCTGGCCGGTGAAGGCACGGACGGCGCGACGGCTGGTGACGGCTTCGGTGACGTTCATCTGCGATCCTCTCACTCCTCCTCGAACAGGTCCGCGAGCTGTTCGATGATCGTGCCGCCCAGTTGCTCGGCATCCATGATGGTTACCGCGCGGCGATAGTAGCGAGTGACGTCATGGCCGATGCCGATCGCAACCAGCTGCACCGGCGACTGCTTCTCGATCCACCCGATGACCTTGCGCAGGTGCTGCTCCAGATAGCCCGAGGAATTGACACTGAGGGTGGAATCGTCGACCGGCGCGCCGTCCGATATGACCATCAGGATGCGGCGGTCTTCCTGCCGTGCGAGCAGGCGTGCGTGAGCCCAGAGCAAGGCCTCGCCGTCGATGTTTTCCTTGAGCAGGCCTTCGCGCATCATCAGGCCGAGGCTCTTGCGGGCATGTCGCCAGGGCTCGTCGGCCTTCTTGTAGACGATGTGGCGCAGGTCGTTGAGCCGGCCCGGGCTGGCCGGCTTGCCCTGCCCCAGCCAGGCCTCGCGACTCTGCCCGCCCTTCCACGCCCGGGTGGTGAAGCCGAGGATCTCGGTCTTGACCCCGCAGCGTTCGAGCGTCCGTGCGAGCACATCGGCGCTGATCGCCGCGATCGAGATCGGCCGCCCGCGCATCGAGCCCGAATTGTCGATCAGCAGGGTGACGACCGTGTCCTTGAACTCGGTATCGCGCTCGACCTTGTAGGACAGCGACTGCCCGGGCGAGATCACCACGCGAGCAAGGCGCGCCGCATCGAGCAGGCCCTCTTCCTGGTCGAAGTCCCACGAGCGGTTCTGCTGGGCCATCAGCCGTCGCTGGAGCCGGTTGGCCAGCCGCGTGACCACACCCTGCAGGCCCTTGAGCTGGGCATCGAGATAGGCGCGCAGGCGGGCCAGCTCTTCCTCGTCG
>DASTGC010000360.1:0-10895 GCA_035719485.1 Novosphingobium sp. | reverse complement strand
GGCAAGCCAGCCCTGCGGATATTCGACGACGACCTTGCGGATCGCCCCGAGCGCGCCCGCCAGCACCCGCGCGTGCACCTCGCGCACCAGCGGGTAGCGGGAATAGGTATGGGTCAGCCCATAGGGCAGGCCGCTTCCGCTAACCAGCCGCGCCAGTTCGCGCGCTTCGGCCAGGGTGGCGGTGGCCGGTTTGTCGCTGATTACCGGGAGCCCGGCAGCGAGCGCGGCCCGGGCTGACGGCAGGTGGTTGTGGTTGGGCGTGACGATCGAGACGAAATCGATCCCGTCAGCGCGCCCTTTTTCTCCCGCGAACATTTCGTCAAGGCTGCCATAGGCGCGGGCAGGATCGATTCGGTAATCCGCGCCGGCCGCCTTGCTCCGCCCGGCATCGCTGGAGAATACGCCGGCAACGAGTTCGATCTCGCGATCCAGCTCCGCCGCGATCCGGTGCACCGGCCCGATGAAGGCTCCCGGACCGCCACCGATCATTCCCATTCGTAAGCGTCGCATCCGGCACCTTCCCGATTATGTTTGTAATACTCATTCTATTTTGCTAGCCCTGCCCGCGTCAAGTACGAACTGGCGGGACCAATCCGCCGGTCGAGGGAGCCAGTGATGCAGGCCTTGCGCAGCTTTTATCAGTCACTCACCCTGAAGCCCCAGGGTTTCACCATGATCGTTGCGGGATTCCTGCCGGTCTTCGCGATCATCGCGATGTTCCCGGTGGTTGCGGCCATCATCAGCCACTTCCACGAAGACCCCGCTGCCGCGATCAAGGTGCCGGCGATGGTCACCGCGCCCGGCTACGCCATCGCCGTGCTGGCACCCTTCGCAGGGCTGTTCGTGGACAGGTTCGGCCGGCGCAAGCTGCTGCTGATCTGCACGTTCTTCTACGGCATCGTCGGCTCCGCGCCGTTCCTGCTGGAGAACCTCGATCACATTATCGCCAGCCGCATCCTGTTGGGCGTGTGCGAGGCCGGGATCCTGACGATCGTCAACACCCTGATCGCGGACTACTGGGACGATTCGGCGCGCCGCAACTGGCTCATGCTGCAAGGGCTGGTCGGCCCGTTGTTCCAGCCTCTGGTATTCATCCTAGTCGCCTCGGTGGCGGCGGTCCGCTGGAACGGCGGGTTCCTCGTCTATCTGATCGCCCTGCCGATCTTCGTTGCCATGTATCTCTGGTTGTTCGAGCCCGAACGCCCCGGTGCAGATAAGGAGCAGGCCACGCGGCAGGCCGATGGCCCCTTCCCCGTTGCGACGGCGCTCCTTGTCGGCGGGATGACCCTGTTCGCCTCGGTCCTCTATTACGTCTTCATCGTGAACGGTTCGATCGCCTGGGGCGAAATCGGGCTGACCGACCCGATGGCCGTGAGCAAGGCCACCTTCATCCCGAGCTTCTTCATCCTTGCCGGCTCGATCGTGTTCCGCATCGTCTCGCGCTGTTCGAACGTGGTCCAGATCGCCACGTTTCTCGCCCTGCTCGGCCTCGGCCTCGGCGGGATCGGCCTGGCGCGCAGCGTAAGCGAGATGCAGTTGGCGCTTATCGTCCAGCAGACCGGGGCAGGCATGGCCGTGCCCGCGCTGATCGCCTGGGCCCAGTCCAAGTTCGCCTTCTCCCACCGCGGTCGCGGCATGGGGGTTTGGACCAGCGCCTTCTTCCTTGGCCAGGCAATCTCGCCGATCTTCGTCGGCACGGTCGCGAAATCGGCAGGATCGATGCAGTCGGCATTCCTCACCACTGGTGCGCTGGCGCTGGCCAGCGCCCTCGCAGCCATTGTCCTCACACGAGGCAAGGCCAGCCAGGCCGCGCAGGCCGCACTGTAGGTGCAAATATTCGGCGCACTCGCGATTGGACGGGGCGCAAAAGACCTGTATGCGACTTAGTGAAATTCTAGTTTTCAGGTTCGGATTGTCGCAATCATGACGGGAAAATCCAGGGTCAAGGCCAAGCCGCCCGAATTCTCCGTGGAAACGGTCAGCCGCACCCCGCAACAGGGGCGCAGCAAGGCCTCGCTCGAACGGATGCTTGGCGCAGCCCGTGCGCTGATGGTGGAACGCGGGAGCGAGGACTTCACGCTGCTCGAGGTGAGCAAGCGCGGCAATGTCTCGATCGGTTCGATCTACCTGCGGTTTGAGAGCAAGGACAACCTGGTCCGCGCGGTGATCGCCGACACGATGGAAGAGCTCGCTCGGGCCGAGGACGGGATGTTCGCCAAGCTGGAGCGATCCTGTTCAAGCCTCGCCGAGTTCGTGCCGGGCTTCGTCCATGCCTATGCCGGCGTTCTTTCTGAGCACGCCACCCTGCTGCGACTGGCGATGACGCGCGCCGAGCATGACCCGCAGGTCGCCGAGCCGGGCAAGCGCGCTGCCTTGCGCGCCGTTCACATGGCCCGCGACGCCATGCTCCACTATGCCGACCAGTTCGGCGGGACTGACCGGAATGTCCGCGCCGAGGCCGCCTATTACGTGGTTTTTGCCACCCTCGCCCGGCAGTTGAGCCTCGGCTCGTCGCGCGAATCGGTGACCGACTACGACTGGGAACAGCTCAAGCACGAGCTTGGGCGGATGTGCCTGGCCTATCTCACTGCCCCGTGAGGGTGGCCGGACGCTGCCACGGCGCCCGGCCAGATCGCCTCAGGACGCGAAGATCCGGCGGCACATCGCCTGATGGCGGCGCACCTGCTCGAAGGCATCCCGCGCATCGTAGGCGTGGCCTTCCCATTCCGAAACCAGCGTACCCTTGAAGCCGCCGTCGCGGAACAACGGCAGGATCGTCTCGTAATCGATCGCCTCCTCGCGGCCGTCATCGTCGACACCGTAGAACTTGCCGTGGATGTGGACCGTGCGGTCAACCATGTGGGCCCAGCTCATGGGATCGTTGTTGGCGAGAATGAAGAAGGCGAGGCTGGCGGCCTGGATGTGTTCTGGTGCGTGGCCCGCGGCGAGCGCACGCTCGCGCAGCTTGCCGGCCTTCTCGTGGCTCATGCCCGGCTCGGGCCAGATCTCCTTGAGCAGGTCGATCAGGCTTTCCTCCGCGCCAGCCTTGCGAGCGGCATTCAGCATCGATTCCGGGATGCGCGAGGACGTGCCGCTGAAGTCGGGAATCCAGCCCAGAGCAGGCGAACCCAACTTGTCGTACATTTCGGCATAGGCCTGGACCGCCGGATGGCCCCAGCACATGGGCGCATGGACTTCCACGCCCATGACGATGCCCAGATCCTCGGCATAGGGTGCGAGGTCGGGCAGCAGGTGCGCCGGCAGGGCAAACTGCGATCTTGCGATCGGGAATCCGAGCTTGGCCGCGGAGCGCAACTGGCGCTTGTGGTATTCGACCAGCATGTCGTCGGGAATCGGCTGCTGACCGGGCTTCATGAACCGGTCGGAATTGATCGCGAGCGAGGTCGGGACAAGCCCGCTCTCTGCCACCAGGTCCTTGAACCGCGCCGCGGTGTCGTCGGTCACGTCGGGGAAGTCGCGAAAGCTCTGGAAGCCGATGATCTCGATGTTCGGCCCCATGCCGCGGCTTGCGACCTCGCGCATCAGTCCGGCCAGGTCGAACTGGCGCGTGAGCCATTCGTTGGTGAAGGAATAGAGGGTAACGCCGACCTGCGGCCCGGTTGCATTCGTCATGTGCTGGATCCTCTCGCGCTCAGTTCACGCTCAGCGTGGCAGTCTGCTGGTTGAACCGCTTCATCCCGGGGATGTACGGCGGACTGATATTGAGCGTTAGGGCCACCTCGTGCTCCGATCCGGCCGGGAGGGTGCGCCCGGGCAGAATCAGGAAGGAGCTGTCGCGGACGAACCAGAACCGGTCGGTCGCTTCCCCCTGCTCGGCCAGCGGCCAGCGCTGGCCATCGTGCTCGACCAGGGCACCGGCAAGATCCACCGGCACACCGTTGATGGCGACCGATTCGACTTCCACCGTGGAGAACGGCAGCGACCGGTACCATGGCAGGCGCATCGCGAGCCGCAGCCCCTCGCCCGTGGACTCCAGCCCTTCTTCCCCAATAATCCTTTCAACCGGCAACATGCTCCGCTCCGTCGTAATTAGAAATTCCGTTCTAATTATAGCTTGACACCCGGTCAAGAGCCGTGCTCAAGAAAAGCGAACGGTGGTTCTGATACGGGATTGGGCAGCGTGGGCGATTTGTTCGACTACATCATTGTGGGCGCAGGCTCGGCAGGCTGCGTGCTGGCTAACCGCCTCACCGCGGATCCGGCCTCCCGTGTGCTGCTGATCGAGGACGGGGGCGACAACCAGCACCCGTTCATCAAGATGGCCGGCGGCTTCGTGAAGATCATGGGCAATCCGCAGTTCTTCCGCGCCTATCCTTCCGTCCAGCGGCCGGGGATGCGCAAGGAAATGCATGCCTATGGCCGGGGGCTGGGCGGTTCCTCGGCAATCAACGGCACATGGTACCTGCGCGGCCAGCCGGCTGACTTCGACGGCTGGGCCGACCATGGCCTCGCCGGCTGGGGCTGGGACGAGATCGGCCGGTGCTATCGCCAGATCGAGGATTATCGTGCGCCGGGCGCCGATCCCTCGCGCGGGACCGGCGGCGAGCTGCAGGTTACGCCATCGACCTATGCCTCGCCAGTATTCGACGCTCTTGCCGCAGCCTTTGCCGAGAACGGTATGCCCTGGGTCGGCGACATCTGCGCACCAGGGGTCAGCGGCGCGGGCCGTTCGCAATATACGGTGGACCGCCTCGGTGTGCGCGAAACCAGTTACAAGGCCTTCGTCAAGCCGGTAAAGGGTCGCCGCAACCTGACGCTGGCCACCTTCACCGCGGTGAAGCGCGTGCTGATCGAGCAGGGCCGTGCCGTTGGCGTGCTGTGCGAACGCGACGGACAGGAGATCACCTATCGGACCAGGGGCGAAGTGATCCTCTCGGCCGGGGTCTACGGCTCGCCGCAAGTGCTGCAGCTTTCCGGCGTCGGTCCTGGCGCGGCGCTGTGGGAACTCGGTCTACCCGTCGTGCATGAGCTGCCCGCCGTTGGACGCAATCTTGCCGACCATCAGAAGTTCGGCATCTCCTTCGACCTGACCGGCCATCCCGGCACCAACCGCGAATTCATCGGCTGGCGGCTTTATCGCAATGCCTTGCGCTATTTTCTCACCCGCACCGGCCCGCTCGCGCGGGTAGGGTTGCCGCTGACCGGGCTGGTATCGAGCGAAGGGCGGCCAGACTGGCCCGATTTCCAGGTCGCCGCCGCGCCCTTTGCGATGCGCACTGTCAACGAGATGGCCGCCCAGCCAGGCAGCCCGATCACGGCCAAGCCGGGCCTCACCTTCTCGGGGTATCACCTGAGGCCGCGCAGCCGCGGTTCGCTGACCGTTACCGCCCCCGATCACCGCACCCCGCCGCTGATCGACGCCGGGATCTGGAGCGACGACAGCGACCGGGTGAAGGCGCTTCAGCTGTTCAAGCTGTTCCGCAAGATCGCAGCATCGCCCGCGCTGACGCCCTACATCGGCAATGAACGCATGCCCGGTGCCCAGGCGCAGGACGACGAGGCGATCCTCTCCGATCTGTCCAAGATGATAGAGGTTGGCCTGCATGGGACCGGCACCTGCGCGATGGGCACCGACCCTCGGACTTCGGTCACCGACGGCCGCTGCCGCGTGCATGGTTTGGGCGGGCTCAGGGTGGTCGATTGCTCGATCATGCCGACGCCGGTTTCCGGTAACACCAATGGTCCGGTCATGGCGGTGGCCGAGCGCGCTGCCGAATTAATCCGCGAAGACGCGCGGAGATAGACGGCGATGTACCTCGGCATCGACATCGGCACTTCGGGGGTAAAAGCCGTCTTGCTCGATGGGCGCGGCGGCGTCGCGGCGCAGCAGACGGCGTCGCTGGAGGTCTCGCGCGAGCATTCGCTGTGGTCGGAGCAGGCGCCCGACGACTGGTGCTCAGCGACCGAGGCCGCCGTTCTCGCGCTTCCTGCCGAATTTCGGAGCAAGGTCAGCGGAATCGGCCTCGCTGGGCAGATGCACGGCGCCACCCTGCTGGGAGCCGACGACCGTCCGTTGCGGCCGGCGATCCTGTGGAACGATGGCCGCAGCCATGCCGAGTGCGCGGAACTGGAGGAGACGGTCCCTGCCCTGCGCGCCATCACCGGCAACCTGGCGATGCCCGGCTTCACCGCGCCTAAGCTGGTCTGGGTGCGCAAGCATGAACCGGACCTGTTCGCGCAGGTTCGCACCGTGCTCCTTCCCAAGGACTACGTGCGGCTCCACCTCACCGGCGGCAAGGCCTCCGACCTGTCGGACAGCGCCGGAACCCTGTGGCTCGACGTGGCCAAGCGTGACTGGTCGGACGAACTGCTCGCCGCCACGGGCCTTTCCCGCAAGCACATGCCCAGCCTCCAGGAAGGTCCGGAGATTACCGGCAACCTTCGCGCAGAAATCGCCGCCCGCTGGGGCATGCACCGCGTTCCCGTGGTTGCCGGAGCGGGCGACAATGCTGCCGGGGCAGTCGGGGTCGGCGCGGTGAGAGGCGGGGACGCCCTGCTCTCGCTCGGCACCTCGGGGGTGATCTTCGTCGCGACCGCGCAATTTCGGCCCAACCCGGCCGGCGCGGTCCATGCCTTCTGCCACTGCCTGCCCGGCATGTGGCACCAAATGAGCGTGCACCTTTCCGCCGCGTCCTGCCTTGACTGGGCGGCAACCCTTGCCTGGACCACCGTTCCCAAACTGCTTACCGCCGCCGAAGCGGCGGGCGCGGGGAGCGGACCGGAACTGTTCCTCCCCTACCTTTCCGGCGAACGAACCCCGCATAACGATCCCCACGTACGCGGAGCCCTGCTCGGCCTGTCGCACGACAGCGACGCCGGCCGGATCGGCGCGGCCGTGCTGGAGGGGGTGGCCTTTGCCCATGCCGATGGCCTTGCTGCCCTCACCGCCGCCGGCACCACGGTGGAACGACTCTCCGTCATCGGCGGCGGCTCGCGCTCGCGCCACTGGGGCACGATTCTCGCCGCCGCGCTCGGCCGCCCTCTCGATTTCCTCGACGGCGGCGAGGTTGGCCCTGGCCTCGGCGCCGCGCGGCTGGCGATGATCGGTGCCGGGGGAGCCTCCATTGCCGATGCCTGCCCTCGCCCCGCCGTGCGCGAAACGGTCGAACCCGATCCCGCGCTGGCCGAACGCCTCGCTCCCAGGCTCGCCAGGTTCCGCGCCGCCTATCCCGCCATAAAGACCCTGTGAGAGGATCCCCCATGTCCGCCGACTATTTCGCCCCGTTCGAGACCGTCCACTACGAAGGGCCCGACAGCGCCAATGACCTGGCCTATCGCTGGTACGACAAGGACCGCCTGGTCATGGGCAAGCGCATGGAGGATCACCTGCGCTTTGCCGTGTGCATGTGGCACACCTTCTGCTGGCCGGGCAGCGACGTGTTCGGCGCGGGCACCTTCTCGCGCCCGTGGCACGCCGGGCCGAACGACGGTACGCGCGCCGCGCAGAAGCGCGAAGCGGCCCTCGCCTTTGTGGAGAAGCTCGACCTGCCGTTCTACTGCTTCCACGACGTCGACGTGATGGCCGACGCCGACGACGCCACCTCCTTCCGCAAAAGCTTCGCCGAGGCGGTCGAGCATCTTGAAGCGTTGCAAGGCAAGCACAGCCGCAAACTGCTGTGGGGCACGGCCAACCTGTTCAGCCACCCCCGCTACATGGCCGGCGCGGCAACCAATCCCGACCCCGATGTCTATGCCTGGGCGGCCATGCAGGTGCGCGACTGCCTCGAGGCGACGCACCGCCTGGGCGGCGCGAACTATGTGCTGTGGGGCGGGCGCGAGGGCTACGACACCCTGCTCAACACGGAGCTCGGCATCGAGCAGGAGAATTTTGGCCGGTTCCTCAGCCTGGTGGTCGAGCACAAGCACCGCATCGGCTTTGCCGGCACGATCCTGATTGAGCCCAAGCCCCACGAGCCGACCAAGCACCAGTACGATTTCGATACCCAGTCGGTCTTCGCCTTCCTCAAGCGGTTCGGCCTGGAGAATGAGGTCAAGGTCAACATCGAGGCCAACCACGCGACCCTCTCGGGCCACACCTTCGAGCATGAGATCGCTATGGCCCGGGCGCTGGGCGTGTTCGGCTCGATCGACGCCAACCGTGGCGATCCGCAGAACGGCTGGGATACCGACCAATTCCCCAACTCGGTCGAGGAACTGACGCTGGCCATAATCGAGATCATCCGGGCGGGCGGGTTCACCACGGGCGGGTTCAACTTCGATGCCAAGGTCCGCCGCCAGTCGATCGACGCGGCCGACCTGTTCCATGGCCACATCGGCGGGGTCGACACCATCGCCCGCGCCCTGCTGCGCGCCGAGGCGATCATTGCCGACGGCCGGCTCGATGCCTTCCGCGCCGAACGCTATGCCGGCTGGCAGGGCGAGCTCGGCCGCAAGGTCCATGCTCCCGGAACGACCCTCGCCGACCTTGCCGACCACGCCATACAGGCAAATCACGGGCCCCAACCGCGCTCAGGCCGTCAGGAATGGTGCGAAAACCTGCTCAACCGCTTCGCTTGACCGGCGCTTACAAGGACGACACCATGGCTTACGAACTCTCCGTGAACCTCGAATACGGCTTCACCGAAGCCGGCGAACGGATCGAGGACCGCATCGCCGCAGCCGCGGCCGCCGGGTTCCGCAAGGTCGAGCTGTTCCTGCTCAAGGGACGCGACCTGCCTTCCATCGCCGCGGCGCTGAAGGCCCACAACGTGGAACTGGTCAGCACGGTGGCCGACTACGTCACCCAGCTGGTCGATCCGGCCACGCATGAAGGTTTCTGCGACACGTTCCGGCAGGCAGCGGAAGACGCGCTTGCTCTTGGCTGCCGCAACGTGGTCGTCACCTCCGGGCGCGGCGTGCCGTGGCTGAAGCGCCCGGTCCAGTTGCGGATCTTCGCCGAGGCGATCCAGAAACTGGTGCCGATCGCCGAGGAACTGGGCGTTACTATCCTGCTGGAAAGCGCCAACACCCGGCATGACCACCCAGGCGTGCTCTGCTCGACCACCGGCGACAGCGCGGACGTGGCGGAGATCGTCGCCTCACCGCGGGTGCGGCTGCTCTACGACCTGTACCACTCGGTGGTAGAAGGTGAGAATCCCGAGGAAGTCCTGTCCGCCTATGTTCACCTCGTGGATCACGTCCAGATCGCAGATGCTCCGGGCCGCGGCGAGCCGGGCTCGGGCGCGATCGACTGGCCGGCCAGTCTCTCCCTGTTGGAGCGGGTCGGCTACAAGGGCCTGATCGGTCTCGAACTGCAACCCACCCGCACCCCGACCGGTGAGGCGCTGGCCTATATCCAGGGGCTCTGCCGCTAAGGGAGCGCGCCGGGCGGCGGCTGACACTTTACCAGGCGCGACCGGTGAAACGGCTGGTGGTTGGCGCATGCCCCAGTCGTGACCTAACCAGTCTCGGAGGCCGTTTTCCCGGTTTTGCGGGAATTTACCGGGAATACAACGGGCCGATGGTCAAAAGCGGCACTGCACCAGCAGGAATTCGGCGGGTATCGCAGTCATTTTCCCGGAGAATTTTACTGGGAAAATCTGTGTGGCTCGCCGGGAATAAGCGCGCGCGAAGCCGACACCCCCCTCCCCTTGCGAATCGGTTCAAACCGTGAAACCGTTCATCCAGCGACAGGGAATACCGGGGACGGGAAACCTGACCATAGCAAGCGAAGGCCATGATGCTGAACCTTGGCTGCCGGGGACGGTAAGCGGGGTAAGGCTCGGACGCTGAAGCATTGTCGCCGGGGACGGTGGACAATGCGGCGGTTGTGCAAGGCCCGGAGCTTCTCCGCCGGGGACGGCGGGCACGAGCGTTCGCACGCCGTGGAGCGAGTTGATCCATAGCCCCCATTCACATGACATCCCGCTTGGGATGGTTGGAAACCTGCGGCCTGTCGACGGCTGCGTGGCCCCATCACGTGCGGGTGTCCCGTCACAAGGATACCATCATGTCTGCATCGTCCGACAAGTCCCCGCCGCCACCCGCGAGCGCGGAGCTGCTGAGGTATGAAATGACCCCGATCGCGGATCTCAAGCCGGCGCCGCGCAATGCCCGGAAACACAGCAAGGCCCAACTCGCCAGGCTGGAGCGCAGCGTGGGCGAGTTCGGCATGATCAACCCGATCGTGCGGGACGAGAACAACGTGATCATCTGTGGTCACGGCCGCCTGGAAGCCGCGAAGCGCCGCGGCGAATCCGCCGTGCCGACATTCCAGGTCACGGGATGGGACGATGGCAAGAAGCGGCTGTTTGCCCTCGCGGATAACCGGATCGCCGAACTGTCCACCTGGGATGAACAGGCGCGTGCGCAGGAGTTCAGCGAGCTCAGGATCGAAATGCCTGATCTCGACCTGACGCTGTCGGCGTTCGAGCACCCGGCCATCGAACTCGACATCGCCAGCCTCGACCAGACCGACTGGTCCGATCTGGACCACCAGCCGGAAGAGGCTCCGGCCGAACCGGTCACGCGGGCCGGCGATATCTAGGATTTTCCCGGCGGCCATTCGCTCGGCTGTGGCAGTTGCCTCGACGCGGGGTTTGTCGCAGCCGTCATCAATGGAGCGACCGTTCAGCTGGTTGAGCAGGACGCGCCATATAACCTCAAGGGCAAGGAATACTCCGGAAAGGGGCGCCACAAGCACGCCGATTTCCGGATGGGCGCCGGGGAAATGAACAAGGAGGAATTCCGCAGCTTCCTTGCGGGTTCATTCGAGACGGTAAAACCCCACCTCGCCGACGGCAGCCTGATCTACGCATTCATGGACGGTCGGCATATCGGCGATCTGATCGAGGCCGGCGAACGCACGCGCTTCGAACTCAAGGCGGTGATCTGCTGGGACAAGGGCAAGGGCGGAATGGGCGCCATGTACCGAC
>DASTGC010000359.1:0-5018 GCA_035719485.1 Novosphingobium sp. | reverse complement strand
TGGTGGCGGAAAAGGGGCTGATCCCGGCGGGACGGGTCCCGGTGAGATCGCCCACGCCCGAAAGGACGAAATCGTCGTACTTGGGATCGAGGTAGGTGACGCCCGCGGTCAGGGTCAGCTCGGTAGTCGGCTTGACCATGCCCTCGGCCTCGATGCCCCAGGTGGACTGCTTGCCCGCATTGGCGAGGAAGAAGCCGGTGCCGGTGAACAGGTTGGACTGGAAGCCCTTGATCGACTGCTTGAACACCGCGAGGTTGAGCGAGGCGTTGCCCCAGTTCGCCTTGAGCCCGGCCTCGATCACGGCCGAGCTTTCCGGGCCGGCATAGCGGCTGCCGAAGGCGAGGTTGTTCAGGCGCAGCGCGGTGTAGGCCGAATTGGTCATGATCGTGGTGTAGTCTCCCCGGCTGGGGCGGCTGTCGCGCGAGAGGTTGACCGAGGCGGCCTTGTAGCCCGTGGCATAGGACGCATAGACGTTGACCTGGTCGGTGAGATCGAATGCGGCGCGCGCGGTGAACGACCACTTGCCGCCCTTCACCCGGCCCGTTTCCAGCGCATTCGGCACATTGAGGAACGGCGGGAGGAACTGCAGCGCGGTGAGCGCCTGGAGCTTGGGCACGGTGGCCTGAGCCGCCGGGACGATGCCGAGCTGATAGGTATTCAGGTTCGCGCCGATCCACTGCTGCACGATGAGCGGGTTGGCGGAGTTGGCGAAGTTGGGTCCGCTCGCGATGTTGAACGCCACGACGTTGACCGCATTGGCATAGAGCGCGCCGGTGCCGGTGCAGCCGGTGTTGGCCGAGGCGGCAGCGCAGTAATAGGCGCTGAACGGCACGGACGAGAAAAATTCGTCCGACTGGGTCCCCGTATCGAAGGACTTGGAATCGTGGGTGTAATTGATCCCGCCGGTCAGGGTCAGCCGGTCGGTGGCCTTGAAATCCACCTGGCTGAAGCCGGAGAAACTTTCGTCGGCGAGGTGGTAGCGCTCGTTGAAACCGCTGCCGGGGAGGAAGGAGCGCCCGACGTAGCCATTGCCCTGCCCGGCGGCATTGCCGAGAATCGCCTCGACCTGCGCCAGGGTGAAGGGCGAACCGAGCTGGCTGGACAGGCCCGTGATCAGGGCGTCGGCATAGGGACGGAACTGGGTGCCGAGGTAAAGTTGGTTGGTCTGGTTGATCTTCTCGTTGAAATAGAAGCCGCCGAGGAGAACGTTCACCGGGCCTTCCCAATCTGTCGCCAGACGCAGTTCCTGGGTGAAGGTATCGACGAACAGGTCCTGGTAATTGCGGCCGAGGAGGTCAGCCCGGCTGAAATCGGAATCCTGGTTGGTGACCGCGTGGGTCTTGCGATAGGCGGTGATCGAGGTCAGCTTGAGCAGGCCGATGCTGTAGTCGACCTGGCCGGACAGGCCCCAGTTGTCGATCTTGTTGGTCGAAGGGAAATTGTAGTTCACCACGTCGGCGAAGGGCCTGGCCGGATCGCTCAGCGCATTGGCGCCGGCGAGCGCGAGGATCGCCTGCGAGGCGCCGGGCGAGGCGGTGCGCTGGAGGTTGACGACGGCGCAGCAGTTTTCATCGATGCGCGAATAGTCACCAATCAGCCGGACCTTGAGATCGGCCGAGGGCTTGAACAGCAGCTGCCCGCGCACGAACCAGCGATTGCGTTCGTTGGTGCGGGTGCCGGTGCCGATATCGGCCACATAGCCGTCACGCCGGTTGTAGCCGCCGGCAAGGCTGGCCGCCACGGTCTCCGACAGTGGGCCGGTGACCACCCCCTTGACCACGAGAGCGTTGTAGTTGCCGTAGCTTGCTTCCAGGTTGCCGCCTGCCTTGAACTGCGGTTCCCTGGTGGTGAGCGAGATGACGCCCGCCGATGCGTTCTTGCCGAACAGGGTGGACTGCGGCCCGCGCAGGACCTCGATCCGCTGGACATCGGGCAGGTCGGCGATCATCGAGGCGGAGCGGGAGCGATAGACGCCGTCGACGAACAGGCCGACCGAAGGCTCGATGCCTGCATTGTTGGCGCCATTGCCGAAGCCGCGGATGTAGAAATTGGTGTTCGCCGAGCTTTGCAGCTGGTTCACGCGCAGCGACGGGACCACGGTGGACAGATCGCGCAGGTCGCGGATCTGGGCGCGCTCGATCGTCTGCGCGGTGGTGACGGTGACGGCGACCGGGGTATCCTGCAGGGTCCGCTCACGCTTGGTGGCAGTGACGACGATCTCGTTGCCCGTGGCCTCGTTGGTTGCCGCGGCCGGCGGTGCGGCCTGCGCTTCCTCCTGCGCGGGTTGCGCCTGGGCGCCCTGCGCCAGGGCCGTCCCCGATGTCATCGCCAGAGCAAGCCCTATGGCTACCGCAAGGCGGCTGGCGGTGGTGAAATCTTGTGCGATTGGCTTCATGGCCGCGTTCCTCTCCCACTGGCAATCCCGAATTCCGCCGGCACGATCCTGTCGCCGGACGGAGGGTTGCCACCCCCATTGACCCCCGGAACATAGGAATCCCGCCACCTCGAAGCAATCGCAATCGCCGCCATGGCCGCAGGAACAGGAGCTTCCTGCATCAGGGGAGCAACGCAACTGCAATGCATTGCAGCCCATCTACCGCCCGACCTCTCCGCGCCTTGCCTGAATCTGCCGCTTCGGCTACGGGCGCGCACATTGTTGCGCCGCAGCGAATTTGCGGCCCCCGCCGCCAGCCGAAAGACCGCCAGTTTCATGTCCGCCCCGCTTCCCTTGCGCAATATTGCGATCATCGCCCACGTCGACCATGGCAAAACGACTCTGGTCGACCAGCTGTTCCGCCAATCCGGCACCTTCCGCGACAACCAGCGCGTGGAAGAGCGGGCGATGGATTCGAACGATCTCGAAAAGGAACGCGGGATCACCATTCTGGCCAAGTGCACCTCGGTGGAATGGACCAACCCGGCCTCTGGCGAAACCACCCGGATCAACATCGTCGATACCCCTGGCCACGCCGACTTCGGCGGCGAGGTGGAGCGCATCCTCTCGATGGTCGACGGCGTGATCCTGCTGGTCGACAGCTCGGAAGGCGCGATGCCGCAGACCAAGTTCGTCACCGGCAAGGCGCTGGCGCTGGGCCTCAGGCCCATCGTGGTGGTCAACAAGATCGACCGTCCCGACGGCCGCGCCCAGGAAGTGCTCGACGAGGTGTTTGACCTGTTCGTCGGCCTCGACGCCAACGACGACCAGCTCGAGTTCCCCGTGCTCTACGCTTCGGGCCGCAACGGCTATGCCAGCGAGGACGAGAATGCCCGCGAAGGCAACCTCACCCCGCTGTTCGAGAAGATCGTCAGCCACGTGCCCGCGCCTGACCTCGAGGTCGACGCGCCGTTCTCCTTCCTCGCCACCCTGCTCGACCGCGACAACTTCATGGGCCGCGTGCTGACGGGCCGGGTCCAGTCGGGGACGATCAAGGTCAACCAGCCGATCCACGCACTCGACCGCGACGGCAAGGTGATCGAGGTCGGCCGCGCCTCGAAGCTGATGAGCTTCAACGGGCTCGACCGCGTACCGGTCGATGAAGCGCGCGCGGGCGACATCATTGCCATCGCCGGCCTCGAAAAGGCGACGGTGGCCAACACCATCGCCGATCCGGTGGTGATCGAGCCGATCGAGGCCCAGCCGATCGATCCGCCAACCCTTTCCATGCGCTTCGCAGTGAACGACAGCCCCTTTGCCGGGCGCGAGGGCGACAAGGTGACAAGCCGCATGATTCGCGACCGCCTGATGCGCGAGGCGGAAACCAACGTGGCGATCCGCGTGACGGAAAGCGCCGACAAGGACAGCTTCGAGGTTGCCGGGCGCGGCGAACTTCAGCTGGGCGTGCTGATCGAGACCATGCGCCGCGAGGGCTTTGAGCTCGGCATCAGCCGCCCGCGCGTGCTGTTCCAGACCGACGACAGCGGCGCCCGGACCGAGCCCTACGACACCGTGGTGATCGACGTGGACGACGAGTTCTCCGGCACGGTGGTCGACAAGATGCAGCGCCGCAAGGCTGAGCTCACGGAAATGCGCCCGTCCGGCCCCGGCAAGACCCGCATCACCTTCTCCGCGCCGGCGCGCGGCCTGATCGGCTACCATGGCGAGTTCCTGAGCGACACGCGCGGCACCGGCATCATGAACCGGCTGTTCGAGAAGTATGGCCCGCACAAGGGACCGATCGAGGGCCGCCAGAACGGCGTGCTGATCTCCAACGGCACCGGCGAGGCCGTGGGCTATGCGCTCAACAGCCTCGAGGAGCGCGGCATCCTGTTCGTCTCCCCGCAGGAGAAGATCTACGAGGGTATGATCATCGGCGAAAACGCCAAGCCCGACGATCTCGAAGTGAACCCGATGAAGTCCAAGCAGCTGACCAACTTCCGCTCCAGCGGCAAGGACGACGCCATCCGCCTCACCCCGCCGCGGGTCATGACGCTGGAACAGGCGATCGCCTACATCGACGACGACGAAATGGTCGAGGTGACGCCCAAATCGATCCGCCTCCGCAAGGCTCTGCTCGACCCGCACGAGCGCAAGAAGGCGGGCCGCAAGAAGGAAGCGGCGTAAGGATCACGGAAGGCCCGGGGCTAAGGCTCTGGGCCTTTTTGCATGGGCGGCCGGAATGCCGGCTTGCTTGGGGAAAGCGATCGAAAGGCGAGCATTCCTGCAGACATGAGCGCCCGACCTGCTAAGGGACGCGGGTGACGAGCTTGCGAACCTTGCTGAACAGCCATCGGGCCTTGTCCCTTGCGCTGGTCCTGGTCTGCCTTGCCATCCGGGCGATTGTTCCCGCGGGATACATGATCAACGCCCAGTCGCTGGTACTTACCGTCGAAGTCTGCGCCGATACCACCGGCGAGCATCTTTTTCGCCAGATCACGATTCCCCAAAGCGACGCACCGGGCGGGCTCAAGCGGGGCGAGCATCCCCCGGCTTGTCCATTTTCCAGCCTGTCCGCCTTAGGACTGGCGGCAGCAGTTCCGGCCGTGCTCGTGGCAGCGCTGGCATTCGCGCTTGCCCTCGG
>DASTGC010000358.1:0-4213 GCA_035719485.1 Novosphingobium sp. | reverse complement strand
CATAGGTTCCCGAAGAAGTCCGGGGATCCGGTGAGGGCACCGGCCCCAGATGGAAATGCGCCGCGGCATAGGCGAGCGGGAAATGCTCCTCGTCGTCGGCGGCATGGAAGGGAATGAACAGGAAATCGAGCACGAGGATCGCACCCGCCAGCAGAGCCAGCATCGCCTTGGCGAAGCCGCTCAGGCGGCCGGTCGACGAAGCAGCGCGGGCAGGCGCGGCGCCTTCTTCGGCTGCGGCATCGGCGGCCACCGCGGCACTCGGGGCCATCAGTCGTCGTCCCCGGCCGCGGCCCCGCCGTTCTCCGCAACGCGCGCCTTGAGCAGGGCGACGGCCCGCACCAGCGTCGTCAGGTTGTCCTCGCTCTCGCGCAGCTTGACGTGGAGGTTGAAGATCGCCCCCAGCGCGATCAGCACGAAGCAGTAGATGACCAGGTCCGCGCCCCGCCCGATCCCCACCAGATGCGCCGCCTTGGTCGACAGGTCCGGCGCCAGCGCCAGCACCATCCCGACCACGGCGAGCACGAGCACGCTCAGCGAAACCAGCGGCGCCCGGCGCCACTGGAAATAGGCGTAGATGACCAGCAGGCCGAGCGAGAAGACGAGGATCGCCTGGAAGATCACAGCCGCACCCGGCGCATCGCGAGGTCGAGCAGGATGCGCAGGCTGCCGGACAGCTTCTGTCCCTTGCGCATCGAATATTCGGTATAGCGGATCGTGCAGGGCACCTCGACGTAGCGCAGCCGCTTGCGCCCGATCTGGGCCACGATCTCGGAGGCATGGGCCATCCGGTCCTGGTGAATGCGGATCGCCTGGGCGGCCCGGCGCGAGAACAGCCGCAGGCCGTTGTGGGCGTCGGTCAGGTCCATCCCGGTGGTCAGCTTCTGGAAGGCGGTCGCCGCCTTGAGCGTCCAGCGCCGCAGGCCCGGCATGCCCACCGTCCGCCCGAGGAACCGCGAGCCCAGCGCGATATCGGCGCGCTCCTCCTCGAGCCGGCGCAGCATCACGGCGACGTCCTCGGGATCGTGCTGGCCATCGGCGTCGAAGGTGGCGATGTAGCGGGCGCCGCTGGCCACGGCATAATCGATCCCGGTCTGCAGGGCCGCTCCCTGCCCGCGATTGATCACGTGCCGCAACACCATGGCCCCATTGCGCCGCGCCTCACGTCCCGTGCCGTCGCCCGAGCCGTCATCGACCACGACGACGTGGCCGAACCGGCCGAGCAGTTCCCGGACGACGCCACCGATTGCGGTCGCCTCGTTGCGCGCCGCTATCACGATCCACACTTCGTCGGTCGCCTGACGCATCTGCCCCGTCCATCATCCGATGGAATGGATTTAAGCGGGGCGGACTAAGAAGAAGTTAACCATGGGTGCCGCGGCCCCCGGGAATGTCCCTCAGTTCTGCCGCAATTCCCCCAGCCGCCGCTCCCAGGCGAGGGCATGGCCGACAATCACGTCGAGATCGGCGTATTTCGGCTGCCACGGCAGGGTCGAGCGGATCAGGCTGTTGTCGGAGACGAGGCTGGCCGGATCGCCCGCGCGGCGCGGCTCCATCCGGCGCTCGATCCTGTTGTTGGTCACCCGGTCCACCGCGTCGAGCACCTCCAGCACCGAGAAGCCCCGGCCGTAGCCGCAGTTCATCGTCAGCGAGCGCTCCGGCTCGGCGATCAGCGCCTCCAGCGCCAGCACGTGGGCCGCGGCCAGGTCGGCCACGTGAATATAGTCGCGCACCCCGGTCCCGTCCGGGGTGTCGAAATCCGTGCCGAACACGCCGACATGGCTGCGCTTGCCCAGCGCTGCCTCGACTGCGACCTTGATCAGGTGGGTCGCCCCGGCGGTGGACTGGCCCGAGCGCGCCTGCGGATCGGCCCCGGCCACGTTGAAGTAGCGCAAGGCGCAGTAGTTCAGCGGGTGGGCCTTTGCCGTGTCCGCCAGCATGAACTCGCTCATCAGCTTGGACATGCCATAGGGATTGATCGGCCGCCGCGGGGTCTCCTCGGTCACCGGCGAGACGTCCGGCTCGCCATAGGTCGCCGCGGTCGAGCTGAAGATGAAGTGCGGCACCCTGGCCGCCACGGCCGCCGCGATCAGCGCCCGGGTCTTGGCCGTGTTGTTGTGATAGTACTTGAGCGGGTCGGAGACCGATTCCGGCACCACGATCGAGCCGGCGAAATGCATGATTGCTTGCGTGCCCTGCTCGGCGAAGATCCGCGCCAGCAGGCCTGCGTCCTCAATGTCCCCCTCGTAGAGCAGCACGCCGTCGGGCACGGCGAAGCGGAAGCCGGTCGTCAGGTTGTCGATCACGGCCACGGGCCAGCCGGAGTCGCGCAGCGCGAGCACCGCATGGCTGCCGATATAGCCGGCCCCTCCGGTCACCAGCACGGGTATGGGCGAAGTCTTGGTCATCGGATCGAATCGCTCCTGCTGCTTGGCGCGCGCTCTAGCACCGCAAATCGTAACATTCCTACGACAGGTTCCGCGGTTGTTGTCCGTGATGGCGGCAATCGGTTCGCCCGCTTGCAAAAGGATCCTTGCGGGCACAGGTTGTGAGAATGATCCGCAAGCTGATCCTCCGCTTGGTCCAGGCGGCCGCCCTGCTTCCTCTGGCTGCCTGCGTCGCCCCCACCGGGCCGATCGAGGTCACGCGGTTCCATACCGCCGATACCGCCATGCTCGGCCGCGGCGGTATCGCGGTAGAAGCGGCGGCGGGAATGGATCCGGGCTCGATCGAACTGAAGACCTTCGAGGAAGCCGTAACCCGCGAACTCCAGCGGATCGGTTATGCCGATTCCGGCGCGGCCAGCCCCGCCCAGATCGCCCAGGTCCGGCTGGAGCGCCGCACGGTGCAGCCCGAACGCCGGCGCTCGCCGGTCACCGTGGGAGTCGGCGGGTCGACCGGGTCCTATGGCTCTGGCCTTGGCATGGGCGTGGGGATCGACCTTTCCGGCCCGCCCCCGGCGATGACCGAGACCCTGCTCGGTGTCGTCATCCGCGAGCGTGCGAGCGGCGCCGTGCTGTGGGAAGGCCGCGCCGCCTTTGCCGTCAGGGCCGATTCCCCGCTGGCGACGACGCCGCTCGGCGCCGCCGAGCTGGCCCGCGCGCTGTTCGCCGGATTTCCGGGCCGCTCCGGCGAGACGGTCTTGGTCAAGCCGGCCCCCTGACGTCACGATCCCTTCGGCACGATGAGCGATATCCAGATCCATGCAGCCTTCGATTCCGGCAATGTCGAGGTGCTCGACATCGCCGGGGCAGAGGCGCGGCTGGCGATCCGGCGCGACAATGACTCCGAATTCTTCCAGTGGTTCCATTTCCGGGTGAGCGCCGCTGCCGGGCGCGAGCTGGTCTTGCGGCTGACGGGCCTTGCCACCAGCGCCTATCCGCTAGGCTGGCCCGGCTACCACGCCGCCGTCTCGGAAGACCGCGCCGACTGGACCCGCGCCGACACCACCTGGGACCGCGAGGCCGACGGCGGCACGCTCACCATCCGCTATCGCCCCGCGAGGGACCTTGCCTGGTTCGCCTATTTCGCGCCCTATTCGCTGGAACGGCACGAGGATCTGGTCGCCCGCTCGGCCCGCGCCCCCGGGGTCAGCCACCGCGTGCTCGGTACCAGCCTTGATGGCCGTCCGGTCGATTGCCTCGAACTCGGCGAGGGCGAGACCCAGGTCTGGCTCTATGCCCGCCAGCATCCCGGCGAGACCATGGCCGAATGGTGGATGGAAGGCGCGCTCGACATGCTGACCGATCCTGGCAGCGCCTGGGCCCGGACCCTCAGGGAGAAATGCCGCTTCCACCTCGTCCCCAACTGCAATCCCGATGGATCCTTTCGCGGCCACCTGCGCACCAATGCGGCCGGGGTGAACCTCAACCGCGAATGGCACGCTCCCAGCGCCGAACGATCGCCCGAAGTGTTCGCAATCCGCAATGCCATGGACGAGACCGGGGTCCACTTCGCGATCGACGTGCATGGCGACGAGGCGATCGCCGCGGTGTTCCTCGCCGGGTTCGAGGGCATCCCATCGTGGACCGAGCGGCAGGGCGAACTCTATGCCCGCTACCGTCAGATCCTCGAACGGCGCACGCCCGATTTCCAGACCCGCCTCGGCTACCCGGTGGCCCGCCCCGGCGCAGCCAACCTGGGGATGAGCACCAACCAGCTCGCCCAGCGCTTCGGTCGCAGCCACGGCTGCGTCTCGATGACGCTGGAAATGCCG
>DASTGC010000357.1:0-4028 GCA_035719485.1 Novosphingobium sp. | reverse complement strand
GTAAAATCGACGGCGCCGCGCCAGATATTGATTCATTTCGGAGGGACTGTGTGGAAAACGGCGCCTTCGGCGGTTGTGACCACCAGATGTGGTGGCTAACGCCAATGGACCCACCGCTTCCCCAAGCAGGCCATGACCGCGCCCCTCATCTCGCCCTCGATCCTCTCGGCCGATTTCGCCCGCCTCGGCGAAGAGGTTCGCGCCATCGATGCTGCCGGGGCCGACTGGATCCATGTCGACGTGATGGACGGGCACTTCGTGCCCAACCTGACCATTGGGCCGATGGTGGTGAAGGCCCTGCGCACCCATACGCTCAAGCCCTTCGACGTTCACCTGATGATCAGCCCGGTGGACACCTATGTCGAAGCCTTCGCCGCGGCCGGGGCGGATATCATCACGGTCCACCCCGAAGCCGGCCCGCACGTCCATCGCACGGTCCAGCTGATCAAGTCGCTGGGCAAGCAGGCGGGGATCTCGCTCAATCCCGCCACGCCGGCCAAGATGCTCGATTACCTGATCGACGAGATCGACCTTGTCCTGGTGATGAGCGTCAATCCGGGCTTCGGCGGGCAGAGCTTCATCACCAGCCAGCTGCGCAAGATCGAGGCCGTGCGCAAGATGATCGACAAGTCCGGGCGCGACATCCGGCTCGAGGTGGATGGCGGCGTCGACGCGGTGACCGCGCCGCAATGCGTCAGCGCCGGGGCCGACGTGCTGGTTGCCGGCACGGCCACCTTTCGCGGCGGGCCGGAAGCCTATGCCGCCAACATCGCGCGGCTCAAGGGCCTTGGCGAAAGCCAGGGAAGCTGACGGCGCCATGGTCGATGCCGCCCCATCCCACACCCGCCACGCGGTTGATGACGATGACGGCGCCTCCGCCATTGCGAACCCCCCTGCCATGCCCCTGCCCGCGGGACCGGAGCCGCAGGTGACGCGGCGAACCCCTCCGCCTGAAAACGAGCCCGCCCAGCCGGGCCGCATGCTTGCGCTTGCCGATATTGCCCCACCCCGGCTCTCCGCCGGTGAGCGGCTGATCCGCCTGGCCTATGGCCTCGGCATGCGCGGCTCGCTTTCCGCAGCCTTCCGCAAGCCCGCGCGCAAGCGCCTGCTGGCAACGGTGGAGAGCCCGCTGGAAGGCAGCAAGGTCGCCGGCACGGCAATCCGCGCCGGGCACTTCCTGCTCCATGGCGTCAAGCTCCCCGTCTCCCAGGCGGAACTGGCGGGGGTGGCCCGGATGAGCCCGCCAATGGAGCGCTATGTCCATTCGTTCGAATGGGCCGCCGACCTTGCCGCGGCGGCCAGCCGCGAACAGGGCGCGCCGGTGGCGGAGCGGATTTTCGCCGCCTGGCTCGATGCCAACCCGAGGCCGCCGGCCCGGGCCGCCAAGGCCGGTGCCTGGACAGTGGGCCTGACGGGAACCCGCCTGCTGTGCTGGCTGGTCGATGCGCCCTATTTCCTTTCCGGCAATCAGCGGACCCGCGCGCTCGGGGCCATGGCCGAGCATGCCCGCTGGCTCGATCGCCAGGTATCGCGCGCAGAAGACCTCACCGCCGCCCTCGCCGGCTGGGCGGCCCTTGTCGCCGCCGGGCTGCTGCTACCCGATGGCAAGGCGCGCCGCCTCTATGGCGAGGCCGGCCTGATCCGCACCCTGGGCGAACTGGTGGGCGACGATGGCGGCACCCTTACCCGCAGCCCGCTGGCCCAGATGGAGGCCATCGCCCTCATCGTGCGGGTGATCGCCTGCTACCGCGCCGTCCGCGCCGAACCGCCCGAGGCGCTGACCGGCATGCTCGGCCTGCTCGTGCCCGCGCTGCTCGTGCTCGCTCACGGCGATGGCGCCCTGGGTTCATGGCAGGGGGGATGGGCCGTTTCGGCCGACGCCGTGGCGCGCCTTGTAGCCGCCACGGGCGTACGCGCCCGGCCGCTGCGCGACGTGCGCCAGTGGGGCTACCAGCGGATCGCCGCGGGCAAGGCCGTGCTCCAGTTCGATGCCGCGCCGCCGCCGCTCCCGCGCCATGCGCGCACGGGCTGCGCCTCGACCCTTGCTTTCGAGCTGAGTCACGCGGGCCAGCGCATGATCGTCAACTGCGGCGGGGCGGCGGCAGCGGGCGGGCTGATCCCGGCCCGGCTCGAACAGGGCCTGCGCGCCACGGCGGCCCATTCGACCCTGGTGCTCGACGATGCCAACTCCACCGCCGTGCTGCTCGGCGGACGGATCGGATCGGGGGTCAGCGAGGTCGAGGTTGACCGCCGCACGCTCCAGCCGGAGGAATCGGCGCCCGCGCCCACCCAGGGCGCGCGGATCGTCAGCCCGGCGCCGGGCGCCACACGGCTCGAAGCCAGTCACAATGGCTATGCCGCCCGCTACGGGCTGGTCCACCGCCGCATCCTGATCATGCGCGAAGACGGCAGCGAACTGCGCGGCGAGGACTTGCTGGTCCCTTCGCGCGGCAAGGGCGCGCGCCGCGGCAAGGTGGCCTTCGCGATCCGCTTCCATCTCGGCCAGGACGTCGAGGTCGGCCGATCGGGGGACGGCCAGGGCGTCGGTTTGGTCCTGCCCGACGGCACCTACTGGCAATTCCGCGCGAGCGGGGAAGCCGAGGTGACGCTGGAGGATTCGCTGTGGGCCGACGGCGATGGCCGCCCGGTCGCCACCCAGCAGATCGTCGTCTCGGGCCTCGTCAGCCGGGGCGGCGGGACCTTCGCCTGGCTGCTCAAGAAGATGGGCTGAAGCAAGCGGGCCTGACCCAGGCGAACAGCGCCGCGCATCTCGTCGTCTCAGCCCCTGCTGGCCCCTGCCCGATCGGTTACCCGACGGATGTGCCGCGCCCTGGTATCCCTACCTTGCGCTCGTTCAGTCGCTATGCTCCACTAGCCCCAATAGTGTGTGGCCGTTCTGCACGGCAGTGCCCGGCCGCACCTTCAAGGAGCGGCGCATGAATCTCGAAGACCTGTTCACCCTCAAGGGCCGCGTCGCACTGGTGACGGGCGGATCGCGCGGGATCGGCAGGGGAATTGCCGAGGGTTTCATCGCCGCCGGAGCCAAGGTCTATGTTGTCGGACGCAAGCCGGAGGACTGTGAGGAAACCGCTGCCGAGCTGGGGCCGAACTGCTTTGCCCTGCCGGGCGACGTGGCGACCATGGACGGCATCAGGGCGATCGCCGCAGACTTTCGCGCGGTTGAGCCCCGGCTCGATATCCTGGTGAACAATGCGGGCCGGGGCTGGGCGGCGAAGTTCACCGAATTCCCCGAAAGCGGGTGGGACGATATCGTGGATCTGTGCATGAAGGCGCCGTTCTTCCTGACCCAGGCCCTGCACCCCAGCCTCGCCGCCGCCGCCAGTGCCGCGCAGCCGGCCAAGGTGATCAACGTCACCTCGACCGATGCGACGGCCCTCGATTATCTCGAGGTCTATTCCTATCACGCCGCCAAGGCCGGGCTCGCCCACCTGACCCGGCGCATGGCGGCCCAGCTGGCGAAGGAGAACATCCTCGTCACCTCGCTCTCGCCGGGACACTTCCCCTCCGCCATGAATCGCGCCGCCACCCGGTTCGAAGACCTGGTCGAGAACATCATCCCGTCCGGACGGGTCGGCACGCCCGAAGATGCCGCCGGCGCGGCGATCTTCCTCGCCAGCCGCGCGGGGGACTATGTGGTCGGCTCCAATGTCGCGGTCGACGGCGGCTTTGCCTGGGCCCGCCTTCCGGTGTCGCACTTCGACCGGGTCGAGCGGATGGATCCCCAGGAATTGGCCGCGATGCAGCCGCGCAGAGGGTGATCGCCGCTCCGCCAGTGTCCGCTCCTGGATCGCCCAGGCGGCGGCATAGTCACCCCGTCTCATGGCGTTCGCCCATTCCGGATCGACTTCCGACATGCAGTCTGGACTCGCGGTCGGTTCGGCGGTTCCTGAGGCTGATCTTGCCACGGCGCGGACCGGCGGGCATGATTTGCCGGTTCATGGGGGAGATTTCAGGATGATCGATCAGAAACTTGTGCTGGCGCCGATGCTGGTCGTCGTCGGGGTGAC
>DASTGC010000356.1:0-11113 GCA_035719485.1 Novosphingobium sp. | reverse complement strand
CGGCGCGAAGTAGGCGGCGACACGGTCGAATTCGGCCTGAGGGAAATCGTGGCCGAGGGTAAGGAAGTGGCGGAACTCCTCATCGACCTGGCGGCGGAATTCCTCCTCGCCCAGTTCGTGGACCATGATCTTCATGCGCTGCTTGTGGATGTTGTCGCGCCGCGCGTTGCGGTTCCACACGCGCAGCACAGCCTCGATATAGGAGAGGATCTGCGTGGCCGGCACGAAGTCGGCCATCTTGACCGCGAGGATCGGGGTGCGGCCCATGCCGCCGCCAGCGTAGCATTCGAAGCCCAGTTCGCCCGCGGCGTTCTTCACGATGCGGATCGCGAAGTCGTGCCAGCGCAGGGCCGCGCGGTCTTCCGCCGAGGCGATGAGCGCGATCTTGAACTTGCGCGGTAGATAGGAGAACTCGGGCATGAAGGTGGTCATCTGGCGGATGACCTCGGCCCAGGGGCGCGGATCGCAGATCTCGTCGGCGGCCGCACCGGCATACTGGTCGGCCGAGACGTTGCGGATCGATTCCCCGCTGGTCTGGATCGCGTGCATCTCCACCGTCGCCAGCTCGGCGAGGAGGTCGGGCGCCTCTTCCAGCTTGATCCAGTTGTACTGGATGTTCTGGCGGGTGGTGAAATGGCCGTAGCCGCGATCATAGCGGCGGGCGATGTCGGCCAGCTTGCGCATCTGCACCGAATTGAACGTGCCATAGGGAATGGCGACGCGCAGCATGTAGGCGTGCAGCTGGAGATAGAGCCCGTTCTTCAGCCGCAGCGGCTTGAACTGGTCATCCGTCAGGTGGCCTTCGATGCGGCGGCGGGTCTGGTCGCGGAATTCCTCGACGCGGGCATCGACCATCGCCTGGTCATAGTTGTCGTACTTGTACATGGTCAGATCACCCAGCTGCCGGCTTCGGGATCGGCCGGCTTCAGTGTCAGGTCGGGACGGACAGTGGGGCCGAGCGCGCGGATGCGGTCCTTGATGTGCGCCGGGCGGGCCTTGCCATCGGGACCCGGAGCGCCGTCGATCGCATAGCCGCCGTTGACCCTGCAGGCCGCGGTTTCGGTGGCGAGGATGCGGTCGGCATCTTCGCCAGCGTCGACCGCGTCTTCCACGTGCAGCGACCATTCCCGGCCGTTCCACCAGACGACGGCCCCCGTCTTCAGATCATTCCCCGTCAGGATCTTCACTTCACTGCCTCCAGCGCGATCTCGCGCAGTTCCAATTCGTTACGCGCCGCCACCTCACCGATGACGATCAGCGCCGGGCTTTTCACCCGATTGTCGGCGACGAGGGCGGCGAGCCCCGCAAGCGGCCCGCGCAGCACCCGCATTTCGGGACGTGTGGCGTTCTCGATCAGGGCCACCGGCACGTCCGGGGCGAGCCCGTCGGCCATCAGCTTCTCGCTGATCGCCTCGGCGGTCGCCACACCCATGTAGATCACGAGCGTGCGGCCCTTGCCGGCAAGACCGGACCAGTCCTGCTCGGTGAGGCCCTTGCACTGACCGGCAACGAAAGTCACGATCGATGCGGCGTCGCGATGGGTCAGCGGGATCCCGGCGGCGGCGGCCGCGCCGTTGGCGGCGCTGATGCCCGGAACGACTTCGACCGGCACTCCGGCGGCGCGACAGGCTTCGGCCTCTTCGCCACCGCGTCCGAAGATGAACGGATCGCCGCCCTTGAGGCGGACCACGTCGTTCCCGCCGAGGGCCTCGCGCACCAGCAGGTCGTTGATGCCGTACTGCGGCAGGGTATGGCGCGAGCGGCTCTTGGCGACCGATATCAGCCGCGCCGAACGCGGCGCCATGGCGAGGATCGCGGGTTCGACCAGCCCGTCGTGGACGATCACCTCGGCATTCATGATCAGCCGCGCGGCGCGCAGGGTAAGCAGGTCGGGATCGCCGGGGCCGGCGCCGACGAGGTGGACCGTTCCGACGGAGGAGGCGGCATTTCGCATGGGTGCTCACATGGCCGCTTGCCCGCAAGGATGCGAGTCAGAATGGTTTGGCTGGGGGGAAGGAAAATTTGAAGGCCGGTGTGAGCTTCCTTCCGCCAGCACTACGCGCCGCGCCCTCCTCATTCCCGTTGCGCGGGAACGGGGAGAACCGTGGAGTCAGATCTCGCCGGCCCTGGCGAAGCGGTTGATGTAGTCCGCCGCGCGGAAGGAGAGAGCTTCGATCGTCTGGCGGTGACGGTGGCAGGCCCCGGGTCCGCGGCAGGACATTTAGGTCTCGCGCTCCACCCGCAGCGGTCCGGCGAAGCGCACCTCGCGCTGGGGGAAGGGGATTTCCACGCCGTTCTCGCGGAACAGGTGCCAGACCTGCTTGAGCACGTCGGATCGCACGTTGCCGAGGCCCTCCTCTGGATCATCGATCCAGCACTGGATCTCAAACTCGATCGCATTGTCACCGAAGGCCTTGAGCCAGACGCTTGGCGCCGGTTTGTTGTGCACGCGCTTTACGGCGCGGGCCGCCTGCAGCATCAGGCTTTCGGCCCGATCGATGTCGGTCCCGTAGGCCACTGTAACGGGCACCTTCACCCGCACGTCGCGTGAGGAATAGGACCAGTTCTCAACCTGGCTGGTCATCAGGATCTCGTTGGGGATGAGGTATTCGATCTCGTCGCGGGTGGTGATCGAAACGGCCCGGATGCCGATTTTCTTGACCTGGCCGATGGCCGTGTCCTTGCCGCTGGCAACGGCAATCACGTCGCCCGGCTTGATCGAACGGTCCATCAGCAGGATGATCCCGGCGATAAGATTGCCGACGGTCTTCTGCAGGCCGAAGCCGACCGCCAGGCCCAGCGCGCCGGAAAAGACCGTGAGCGCGGTGAGGTTGATCCCGAGGACGTCGATCCCGATCAGGACCGTAAGCACCCAGACCGCGATCGAGACCAGCTTCTCGCCCAGCAGGCGCTGGGCCGGATCGAGGTTGGTCATGCCTGAGAACAGGCTGCGGATTACCCGGCTCGCCACCCGCCCGAACACGATGACGGCGATAAGGACGATGACGGCCAGTATCGCACGATAAAGCGAGATGCGGGTGTGCCCATAGTCAAACCCAATCCTGTCAGCCGCCTCAGCGACGTCGGCCGCCCAGCGATGCCAGTCGGGGATCACGCGCCCTCGTTCCGGTGGGCGGACCAGGCGACGAGCCCGCGTTCGAGATCGGCCTTAAGATCAGCCGGATCCTCCAGCCCGATCGACAGGCGTACGCCATAGCGGTCGGCCGGGTCGCAGCCGGTTGGCGGCCAGGGCGTGGCGCTGCGGGCCCCGGCAGGGTCCAGCGGCGTCGCCAGGCTTTCAAACCCACCCCACGAATAGCCGATGCCGAACAGTGATAGCGCGTCGATGAAGGCATCGCGGGCGCGGGCCGTGCCGCCCTTCAGGACCAGGCTGAAAAGGCCGCAGCCCCCGGTGAAATCGCGGGCCCAGACCTCGTGTCCCGGCGAACCCGGCAGCATCGGGCACAGCACGCGGCCGATCTCCGGGCGGCTTTGCAGCCACTGAGCCAGCAAGAGGGCAGACGCCGTCTCTCGCTCAAGCCGCACGGCCATCGTGCGCAGGCCGCGCAGGGCCAGCGCCGCATCGTCGGGGCTGACGACCTGCCCGAGCACCTGGGCCATGCGGCGCAGGCGCTGGTACCAGGGGCCGGAGGCGGTGGCGCTGCCCATCATCAGGTCGGAATGGCCCCCGACGTGCTTGCTCAGGCTCATCACCGCAATGTCGACCCCGTGTGAGAGGGCGGCAAGGCCGAGCGGGCTCGCCCAGGTGTTGTCGAGGATGACGCAGGCGCCCCGCTCGTGGGCCGTGGCGGCGAGGGCGGGAATGTCCTGCACTTCCATCGTCAGTGAGCCCGGGCTTTCAAGCAGGACTGCCTTCGTCCGCTCGCAGCAGGCCGCGGCGAAGGCGGCGGGATCGAGCGGGTCGAACCAGCGGGTCTCGATGCCCCAATCGTCGAGCCAGCCGCGGGCCAGGGCCCGGCTGGGCTCATAGGCGTTGTCGGTCATCAGGAGGACATCGCCCGGACCAAGGGCGGCCAGCAGCGCTCCCGCGATGGCGGCTACGCCGGAGGGGTAGAGCATGGTGCCGCCGTCGGGCCCAGCGCCGGGTTCCAGTTCGGTCAGCGCCTCAGCCAGCGCCCACTGGGTGGGCGCGCCGCGCCGGCCGTAGTAGAAGCGCCCGTCGGCATTATGCGCCGGTCCCGACCTCAGCGCGGCAATATTGGGGTAGAGGTGCGTCGAAGCCCGCCATACCGGGGGGCTGACCACGGCGCCAGGCTGGTCGGCGGTTCCGGTCCACTCCGGCCGGCGTCCGGCGGTGGTCAGGCGGGTGGCAGGGGCAAGCTTGTCGAAAGGTGCCTTCATGCCGGATGCCTATCAGGCGCGGACCGCATCCCCAAGCGCCTTCGGCGTCTCGGGATCGGCGCCCCATTCGCTCCAGCTGCCGTCGTACAGGGCGACATCGTCCTTGCCGATGAGGTGGAGGGCAAATGCAACCACACAGGCAGTCACCCCGCTGCCGCAGCTGGTGACGAGGGGGCGCCGCAGATCGACCCCGGCAGCGGCGAACACGGCCCTGAGTTCATCCAGAGATTTGAACCGGCCATCCTCGGCGAACAGCGCGGTGTAGGGGACGTTGCATGAGCCCGGGATGTGGCCCGGGGCAAGGCCGGGGCGGGATTCCGCGGCGGCCCCGGTGAAGCGCGCGGCACCGCGGGCATCGATCACCTGCTCGGCGTGGCTGGCGAGGTTGGCGAGCATCTGGAGCTTGGTGCGGACCTGCGCGGGATCGGACCACGCGGTGAAATGGCGGCTGCGCAGGGTTTCCACGCCCTTGGCGAGGGGCTGGCCCGCGGCGATCCAGGCGCGCAGTCCGCCGTCAAGGATAGCCACGTGATTGGCTCCGAACATGCGCAGCATGAACCAGGCCCGGGCGGAACTCTTCACCGCCGAATCGTCGTAAAGTACGATGCGGCTGCCATCGCCCAGGCCAAGCGTCTGCATCCGGCTGGCGAAATGATCGGCGGGAGGCAGGGTGTTCTCGATCGGGGAAGCCGGATCGACCAACTCCTCAAGATCAAGGAAGACCGCGCCGGGGATGTGGCCCTCGGCATATTCCGCCCGCGCGTCGCGGCCCGCCTCCGGCAGGTGCTTGGTGGCATCGACGATCCGGAGATCGCACGCGCCCATTTCGGCGGCCAGCCATTCAACCGAGACGAGGCTATCCATCTACGCGGCTCCTCCTCCTCGCTGCGTATGCGAAGGTGGTTAACTCCGGCGCGCCCCGGCGTCGAGAGGGTTTACGAAATCGCTTGTCGCAAACCCCACCTTAATAAGGCCTTGCGCTGCAGCAGGCGTCTTCACTGCTGTCACGCCGCAGCGGCGAGCGCACGCTGGCTGACCGTGGCGAATATGCGCGGGCCCTGGTCGAGCCGGAACGGGCGCAGCGGCCCGCCTGGTTCGAGCGATGGCTCCCCGACCACCAGCGCGTGGGTCTGGGGCGGTCCCGCGCCCTCGATCCGCAGCCGCACGAGCGGGACCAACAAGGCGGCATTGCGGGCACGGATCGGGGTGACGCTTGCGAGGGGCAGGCGCAGGTCCCCCTTGAATTCGGCCGCCTCGCCGGGGCCCAGCTCCGCCAGTTCGTGCCGCAATTCAAGGCGCGCTCCGTCCCGCCCCAGCTGTATGTCGGCTGGGAGTGAGGCATGCGCCGCGATCATGTCGGCCACGATTTTTAGCGGTCCCAGCGCGGCGTCTGTGCGGTTTATGAGCCGGAGCCGGTATTGCAGGGTGGCGTTCACCAGGGTCACGCTGAAGCGCAGCGGATCGAGGTCAAGTTCGAGCGGGTCGGTCATTGCCGGCTCGGAAGGCGGGCGCGGAACTTCGCCGCGAACCGGCGAGGGCGTGGGGACGGACTCCTCGCGAGCGGGGACCGATGGCCGAACAAACTCGGGCGCGGCGGCGATGCGATCGCGCCGGCGGCCATGCGCCAGCCAAGTCGCGATGGCTCCGATCAGCCCGGCGGGCAGCAGCCACCACCAGGCGACCGAGCCATGGCCGCGCCTGATGCCCGCAGGTTCTGCCGGAGCAACTGAAGGAGGCGGCGGCTGGACCGAAGGCAGGGCAGGGGGCACGGGCGATGGTGCGGATTGGTTCAATTGCCCGGGCGGCACCGCCGGGGCAGCAGAGGTTCCCAGCGCAGGCGTCGGCAGTCTTGCCCTTGATCGGCGCTGCGGCGCGGCGGCACGTGTGGACGACTCTGCCGATGCCGATGCCTCCGGCAGTGGCGGCATGATCACCGGAGGAGTGGCCGCTGGGACAGGCGCTGGAGCCGGGCGCTCAGCGGTGGGAGTAGCAGGATTCTCCGGATCCACCGGCCCCTGCGCGCGCGTGGTACCGGGCTGGAGGCGAAAGTCCGTTGCCGACTGGGCGCCGGCCTCGGACGCGAGCGCGAATGCCGCGAGGCCGACCAGGCGAACGCCATGCCTGGAGAGAGGGCAGGTGGGGAAGAGCATGACGTCCTCGTGACGGTCGCTAAGCCGCGATGCGGCCTTAATCCCAACTGAACTCCCGGCGGGGATCGGTGATCCGTGCCGTTTGACCGGCTTGTGCCCGGCGGGCGTTTGGACCATGTCGTTCCCATGACCGACCAATCCGATCCCGGCGGCCCGCTGCATCTCGGCCGCCAAAGCGCGCTGCCGCCTTCCCCCGAAGCGGCCGTGCTCGATTATGTGCCCAATCCCAGGCCGGGAACGCTCTACCTCGTGCGGTTTGCCGCTCCGGAATTCACCTCGCTCTGCCCGGTCACCGGGCAGCCCGATTTCGCCCACCTTGTTATCGACTATGCGCCGGGTTCGACGATCGTCGAATCCAAGAGCCTCAAACTGTTCCTCGGCGCCTTCCGCAACCATGCCGGCTTCCACGAGGATGTCACCGTCGGAATCGGCCAGCGCTTGTTCACCGAGATGCGGCCCGCCTGGTTGCGCATCGGCGGCTACTGGTATCCGCGCGGCGGCATTCCGATCGATGTGTTCTGGCAATCCGGCCCCTCGCCAGAGGGCCTCTGGGTGCCGGACCAGGGCGTAGCGAGCTACCGCGGACGTGGGTGAGTAGCGGGCTGCTCACGGCCGCCTCCGGATTGACCAGACCAGCGTCGCCGTGGCGCTGACCAGCGCGGCAAGCCCAACCAGTGTGGCGGGATCGAGAATGACCATGGCGAATCTCCGATTGCGGATTTTTGCCAATGTTCTCAGAATGTTCTTCTGTAGGAAAGGGTTTGCGGCTGCTCAGAAATGCTCGGCGCACAGCTCACACAGGGCGTGAATGATTCCCCTCACGAGCGGGTCCGACAGGCTGTACCAGCGCGTCTGCGCCTGGCCGCGGATGGTGACGACCCCTTCGGCCCGCAGCAGGGCAAGGTGCTGCGAGACCGAGCTTTGCGAGAGGCCGGTCAGCGCCACCAGCTCGTTCACCGAAACCTCACCCTCGTCCATCCGGCACAGCATCAGCAGCCGCTCGGGGTGACTCAACAGCTTGATGCGGCCTGCCATGCGGTTGGCATTGGCCTTGAGTTCTTCGAGATCAGCGGGTTTCATATGGAATGTCCCCGAAGTGTGGTGCCGGCTGAGGGATTTGAACCCCCGACCTTCGGTTTACAAAACCGCTGCACTACCACTGTGCTAAGCCGGCCCTCGTGCGGCCACCGCCTTTGCCCTAGCGCGCGCCGAAGGTCCAGCCCTCGGTGGCGGCGACCGGGGCGAGACCCGGCGGATCCCATAGCGCCGGATCGTGAGCAACCCGGCGCAGCCAGGCTGCGGTGACCATGGCGTCAGCGGCATGATCCTCGATTGGCCCCGTTCCCGGCGGCGCCGCGCTGCCGAGATTGGTCAGGGCAGTTCGCAGCTCGGCGTGGCTGCGCATCTTGGATCGGCCGGGTGGTCGCCCGGCTGCCATCGCTGCGATGGTGGTATAGATCTCCACCACGACCGAACCGGCCTGTGGCAGGGGGTCGACGGGCCAGACGGGGAGTCGCGAGTCGAGGCCGTGGAGCAGGCGCATGCCGGCCAGGCTCGACTTGCCCACCTGTGCCGCGCCCACCAGGTTGAAGTTGGAATACGGCCTGCACCCCATCGCTTCCTGCGCGCGCTCGGTCACCCGGAAGCGGCCCCGGCCGCCTCTCCGCCCACCGAGCCCGAAATGCCGCCCCTCGCGGCCGCCATGGCGGCGGAAATGGTGCGACGCCTCGGGGTGATCGACCAAGCTGGTGGCGGCCAGGTAGGGGTCTTCGGCGCAAATGCGGTCAACCAGGGCCCAGAGGCTGCGCGCATCGGGCGGACTTTCGGGCCACTCCGGAAAGTAGCCGCCGCGATCGGCAAAGGGCAGCGCGATGCCGAGATCGAGGCCCACAAGGGTATTTTCCGGCATGTCGTGAAGAAGCCAGTGCAGCACCTCCGGGCGGGACCAGCGATGGCCCGGACGGACGAGGGCGGGAGCCTCGACCCCCGCTCCCGCCAGCGCCACGGCAATGCCTTTGTGCCGCTCACCCGCCGCGCCCGACCAATCGATCGCCACGAAGTTGCTGAAGCGATCCGGCTTCACTCGCCAGTTCGCTCGCGCCGTTTCCTGTCCCACCATTCCAGCCGCTTGAGCACCTCGCGCTCGAACCCGCGCTCGACCGGGCGGTAGAACGCCTGCGCGCTCATCCCCTCGGGCCAGTAGTTGGCGCCCGAAAAGCCGTCCTCGGCGTCGTGGTCGTAGGCATAGTCCTTTCCATAGCCGATCTGCTTCATCAGCTTGGTGGGGGCATTGAGGATATTCTGCGGAGGCATCAGCGAGCCGGTTTCGCGGGCCGATGCCCAGGCTGCTTTCTGGGCGTTGTAAGCTGCGTTCGATTTGGGAGCCGTGGCGCAATAGAGACAGGCTTGGACCACGGCGAGCTCGCCCTCGGGCGAGCCGAGGAAATCAAAGGCGTCCTTGGCGGCGAGGCACTGGACCAGCGCCTGTGGGTCGGCGAGTCCGATATCTTCGCTGGCGAAGCGCACCAGCCGACGCAGCACGTAGAGCGGCTCTTCCCCCGCCGTGAGCATCCGAGCCAGATAGTAGAGCGCAGCCTGCGGATCGGAGCCGCGCAGCGCCTTGTGCAGCGCGGAAATGAGGTTGTAGTGCCCCTCGCGGTCCTTGTCGTAGACGGCGACGCGGCGCTGGAGGAACTTTCCGAGGCCGGCGGGATCGAGCGGTTCGGGCAAATTCACCGACCACAGCGTCTCCGCCTGGTTGAGCAGGAAACGCCCGTCGCCATCGGCCGAAGCGACCAGCGCGGCGCGGGCCTCGGCCATGAGGGGGAGCGGCTTGTCCTCCAGCTCCTCCGCCCGGGCCAGCAGCTTCTCCAGCGCGGCCGCGTCGAGCCGGTGCAGGATCAGCACCTGGGCGCGGGAGAGCAGTGCGGCATTGAGTTCGAAGCTGGGGTTCTCGGTGGTCGCGCCCACAAGGGTCACCGTGCCGCTCTCGACGAAGGGCAGGAAGCCATCCTGCTGGGCTCGGTTGAAGCGGTGGATTTCGTCCACGAACAGGAGCGTGCGCTGGCCGGCCTTGGCGGCGCCATCGGCCTCGGCAAAGGCCTTCTTGAGATCGGCCACGCCGGAGAACACGGCGCTCACCGCATGGTAGCGCATGCCCACGGCATCAGCGAGCAACCGGGCGATCGAGGTCTTGCCCGTGCCCGGCGGCCCCCACAGGATCATCGAAGACAGGCGTCCGGCAGCGACCATCCGCCCGATCGCACCTTCCCGCCCGGTCAGGTGTTCCTGTCCGATGACTTCGCCGAGCGTGCGCGGCCGCAACCGGTCGGCCAGCGGCGCATCGGCGCGCGGCTCGTCCGCAGGGCGCTCGGGCAGGGCCTGGGGAAAGAGGTCGGACATCTGGGGCTAACTTAGCGATTGGTGCGCGAATTGCACCCGTCCTCTCGCCCCGGAACCCCGTTCCTCCCGAGCGAAGTCGAGGGACGTAGTTTATCCTGAGCGGCTGCTGCAAGCAGCCAGCCGAAGGGCCGAGCGTTAGCGAGGCAGCGGCGGTGCAAGTTCTCGCTTCGCTCGAAATAGTCCCTCGACAAGCTCGGGAGGAACGGGTGGAGAAATCACCCCCGCGCCCGCCGCCGGATCAGGCGCAGGTAAGTGTCTGCCACGACCTGGTTGATCCGGTCCCACGAGAAATCGCGGCTGCGCGCCTCGCCCACTGCCCCGTGTTCGGCACGCAGGGCCGGGTTGGCCACATAGGCTTCCAGCGCATCGGCATATTCGCGGATCGCACCGGGGCGGATCAGGTGGCCCGAGCGGTTGTCGTAGACCAGGCTCTCGCTGCCCGTGGCCGCCGCAACGACGACCGGGAGACCGCTCGCCATGGCCTCAAGCGTGACATTGCCGAAGGTCTCGGTGATCGAGGGGAAGAACAGCACGTCCATGGAGGCGACGGCGCGCGCCAGGTCGTTGCCGGACTGAAATCCGGCGAAGATCGCATTCGGCACCCGCGCCTCGAACCATTCGCGCGCCGGGCCGTCGCCGACGATCAGCACCCGATGGGCGACGCCGCGGCGGCTGAGTTCGTCGATTGCGTCGGAAAAGACGTCGAGTCCCTTTTCCATGACCAGCCGGCTGAAGAAGCCGATCACCACTTCATCGTCGGCCACGCCGAGCGAGCGCCGCCAGGCCAGGTCGCGCCGGGCCGGATCGAACATCTCGCGGTCGACCCCCCGCGACCAGATGTCGATATCGTAGTTCATCCGCTGTTCGCGCAGCACCTGGGCCATCGATTCCGATGGGGCCACGAGTGCATCGCAGCGGCGGTAGAACCGGCGCAGGAGGGCCTCCACGAGCGGCTCGATGAAGGCGAGGTTGTAGTAGCGCGGATAGGTCTCGAACCGGGTATGGACCGAGGCGAGGATCGGCAGTCGCCGCGCCCGCGCCCAGCTTACCGCACGGTGTGCACCGGGATCCGGCGAGGAGACGTGGACCACGTTCGGCGCGAACGCGGCAAGATCGCGGCGGACCTTGAGCGATAGGTGTGTCGGAATCCGATATTCGGCCCTCCCGGGCACGGCAAAGGACGGCAGGTTGACGAGGTC
>DASTGC010000355.1:0-5082 GCA_035719485.1 Novosphingobium sp. | reverse complement strand
GCACCGGCCAGGAGCTTGTCCCATGACCCCTTCGGACAGCCGCGCCGATCTCCTTGAGCGGGCCAGGATGCATGACCGGCTTGCCAACGCGACAGACGATGCGGATGCGCGGAGGATCCACCAGGCGCTCGCCTCCGAATTGCGGCGCCGGGCCGAACGCGGCGGCCCGAGCAGCTTCCCGCCGACGCCAGCGCCGGGGCCGATGCTGGAGCTGCAGTCCTAGGGAAGCTCCCCCATCAACAGTGGGCCAGCCGGTGAATTCCGCTCGTCCCCGGCGCAATCTGACCAACGATCAATGCGCCGCAGGCAGCGCGTAGGCGATGATGTAATCGCCGATCTTGGTGTTGAGCATCAGGTGACCGCCGGCGGCGATGACGACGAACTGGCGGCCGCTTTTGGCTGACGTGTAGGTCATCGGCGTCGCCTGGCCGCCTGCCGGCAGGCGCGCCTGCCACAGCATTTCGCCGGTCGCACTGCTGAACGCGCGGATATACCTGTCCTGCGTGGCGCCGATGAATACCAGCCCGCCGCGGGTGGTGACGGCGCCGCCCATGTTGGGCGTGCCCATGGTGAATGGCAATTGCGAGGCAAGGCCCATCGGTCCGCTGTCGCGCGCCGTGCCGATCGGATGCGACCAGACGACCTTGCGGCTGACGAGGTCAACCGCGGTCAGGCGACCATAGGGCGGCGCCTGGCACGGTGCGAAGAGAAGCGACAGGAACGGGGACGGCTGAACGGCATATGGCGTGCCTTTTTGAGCGGAAAGTCCATGGGAAACACCCTGCTCCTTGCTCAAGTCGACCGGGTGGACACCGAGCTTGTCGGCTTCGGCGCGAGGGATCAGGATATTCCGGTTGGCAACGTGGTTCGAATTTACGATCAGCAGCTTGCGATCCGCATCGATCGAAACGCCGCCCCAGTCCGACCCGCCAAGGAAACCGGGATAGGCGATCGAAGCCCGCAGGCCCGGCGGAGTGAGCGGCCCGTCATACTGCGACTGGCGGAACTGGATACGGCACCAGAGCTGATCAAGCGGAGTGAGGCCCCACATGGACTTTTCCGTCACCAGCGCCCCGCGGAACGACGGCATGGCATCGGAGAAAGGCTGCGTCTTCGCCGCCCATTCCCCCGGGGCGAGGTTCGTCTGCGGCGCAGGATGCTCGGTTACGGGATAGATTGGCTGGCCGGTCTGGCGGTCAAGCACGAACATCTCGCCACGCTTGGTGGCCTGGACCAGGGCCTTGCGAATGACTCCGCCTACCGGGAGATCGACGAGTGTCGGCTGCGAGGCAATGTCGTAGTCCCACAGGTCGTGATGGACGGTCTGGAACTTCCATCGCTCGGTTCCGGTGGCGGCGTCGAGGGCGACGATGGCGCCGGAATAGGCCTCGTCGAACGGCCGGCGCCGGGCGCCCGAAAAGTCGAGAGCAGCGCCGCCGAGCGGGACATAAACCAGGCCGAGTTCCTCGTCGGCGCTCATCGGCGCCCAGCTGTTCGGTGTGGACGGGGTATAGTATTCCCCGGCCGGCGGCTCGCCCTTGCGGTCCGGCCGGCCGAGGTCGAACGCCCACGACAAATTACCGGTCACCGCATCGAAGGCCCGGATCACCCCGGACGGTTCGCCCCAGAACATGCCGTCGAACACCCAGCCGCCGAGGACGATATGGCCCTTGGCAATCGTCGGCGCGGAGCTGGTATAATAGTAGCCCTTGGGCGCGGGCGACATGCCCTTCAGCAGGGAGACGATGCCGTTGGTGCCGAACCCCGCGCAGGGCCGGCCGGTTCGGGCATCGAGGGCAATCAGGCGGGCATCGACGGTGTTGGTGAAGATGCGTTCGGCGCAGGCACCGGTGGCATTGGGGACGCGAGAGTAGGCCACGCCGCGGCAGGCGCCGTAAGGTGAGGCGGTGGCATCGGTGCCGGAGCGGAACCGCCAGTTCTGCCGACCGCTCTCCGCATCGAGCGAGACGACATCGTTGTAGGCGGTGCAGACATAGACGCTGTCGTCGATCTTGATCGGGGTAACCTGCAGCTTTTCAGGAGCACCCTTGGGCGCCGGACCGAAGCGGTAGGTCCAGGCCACCTGCAGCTTGCCGACATTGGCCGGCGTGATCTGGTCCAGCGGGCTGAAGCGGGTGCCGCCGGGATCGTTGCCGTAGTTGCGCCAATCGCCCCCGGTGTTGGCACCCATGGCCGCGCCCACGGGGCCGGGCGCGCTCGCTTGGGTGCCGGCCTGGAAAATGGGGTCGACCACCGGCGCCGCCAGCGCGCCGTGCAGCCCCCAACCCACCACAGCGGCAACGGCCAGGCCGAGCGCGGCCACGGCAAAAGCCTTGAGCGGCGTTGCCGCCGGCCGGCCGGCGAGGCGCTTCCACGTCCACGGCATGACGAACCAGAGCCCGAGCGCGATGGGCGCGACGAGCCGGGCGGCCAGGCTCCAGCCATCGGTGCCGACTTCCCAAAGGGCCCATGCGGTGGTGACGACCAGCATCGCCCAGTAGACGGCGGCGCCTTCGCGGCGGGCCGCGAACACCAGCAGGCCGCTTGCCAGGGTGGCAAGGCCGGCGAGCACATAATAGGGCGAGCCGCCGAGCATGAGCAGTTGAGTGCCGCCCCACAGGAGGATACCCCCGAGGACAACCAGCAATGCTCCGAACAGCAACGGCCGGCTGCGGAAGGACGGGCGGGAGTTCATGGCGATATCCTCAGCTACACACGGGCGGCACACTGCATTCGCGCGGAGCCTGCCCGGATCGTGCGCGAAAGGGCGCAATCAGCCGTGCGGACGAGCGGGGCGACAAGGGCGGATGGTCAGGGCATGATGGCAATGGATCAGCATCCAGCGCACTCGCGCCCATGCATCAATTGCGGCAATCCTGCCCGAAACCCCCTCCCCCAATCGATCCCGGCTCGCGCGAAAAAGCGTAACCTGTTTTATGCGCACGCAGCCTATGCCGCGCGCAATTCGGCTGTCAATGGCAGACCCGGCGCCGTTCAGGCACGCCGCCGCTCCGGCCCAGGCTGACCGGCCCCCCAACAGTTGACGGATGGTCCAAATCGCGGTTCCATCGGGCAAAGCGGAGCAGGAGAGGCATATGACAGGAAACGCATTCGGACTGGAAGCAAAGGGTGCGCTCGTACTCGGCGGGGGCCAGGGCATGGGCGAGGCGACCGCCATGGCGCTTGCCCGGGCAGGCTGCCGCGTGGCGGTGTTGGATTATGAACTGGAGCGCGCCAGCAAGGTCGTTTCAAGGATCGAGGCCGATGGCGGGACCGCCATTGCGCTTCAGGGCGACGCGCTGGACGATGCGGCCCTGCGCGCCGTGATCGCCGATGCCGATGCCAGGCTGGATGGCATCGATGTAATGGCCAGCATTATCGGCATGGCCGGGTGGAGCAGGCTGTCGGACATGACCGCAGAGACGTGGGACCTCGATCACCGCCGCAACCTGCGCTACTTCTTCGTTGCCGCCCAGGCCGTGGCCCAGCACATGAACACCCATGGCAGAGGCGGTGCGATGGTCTGCGTCGGCTCGGTCGACGGGATCCGCAGCGCGCCTTACCACGCTTCGTATGGGGCCGCAAAAGCGGGCCTCATCCACCTGATGAAGACCATGGCGTTCGAATGGGCGCCGAGCGGAATCCGGGTAAACTGCGTCTCTCCCGGATCGATCGTCTCGCCGCGAATTCCCCTGCGGGAGGCCGAGCGCGAGCGCGAGATGTCCGCCGGCATCCCGATGGGCGGACGCGGATCGGCCGAGGACATCGCCAAGGCGGCCCTGTTTTTCCTCTCGGACCTCGCCCGCTACGTTACCGGCCAGAACCTTGTCGTCGATGGCGGGCTGCTGACGGGATCACTGTTCGACTACAGCAGGAGCCTGGCGGAAGCCTCTACCGGAGGTACCCTGGGCATCCCGAAATAGCCGTTGCTGGAGCGCGAAATCGCGCCGGCCCAAATTCCCCAGCTGGCGTATCGCTCTCAAGAATCCGCTACCCCGTTCTAAATCATTGATAGTTTTAGCCCAGTACTCTAGAAATATCCTCACGGGTCTGCTCACTATCTGGTCCGAAAGCGGATTGTTACCGTCAGGATAGCGTATGGCTGCAGCAAGTGCGCACATATTCCGCGTCGCTGTCATGGCAGTTGCAATCTGTACCCTGCCGATGGTCGCAGCTGCGGCTGAGTTGCCGCAACTGACCGATCCGTCCACCAAGCCTGCTTATGGGATTCGCAGCCGCTTTTCCGGAATGGCCGGGGTAGTGACGTTCAGTTCGGTGCCGCCCCGGACAGTGTCGCGATCGGATCCGCCGCCGGCTCGCCCCAGCCAGACGCCTGCGACCGCTGCAGCGGTCGGCGCGGTGATGATCCCTGGCGTCCCCTCCCGGCGCTCGGGCGTGAGCCTGACCAGCCCCTTTGGTGCCCGCGCCGCGCCGCTGGCCGGAGCCTCGCGGCTGCATGCGGGGCTGGATCTAGCCGCGCCCTATGGTTCGGCCGTCGTAGCGCGCTCGCCCGGGCTGGTCGTCGCCGCCGGCTGGGCGGGGGGCTACGGCAACTGCGTGGTGATCGATCACGGCGGTGGCGTGCAGACCCGCTACGGCCACCTTTCGCGCATAGCCGTACGGGTGGGCGAGCATGTCGAGCCCGGCGCCCTGCTTGGGGCAGTCGGTTCAACCGGCCTCTCGACCGGGCCGCACCTTCATTATGAGGTGCGGGTCAACGGCGCCGCGATCAATCCGCTGGGGCGTTGAGCCTTGAATACCATTCCACAGAGTATCGTCCCGTTCTCAGCACTCAGGATCGATCGGCCCACAGTTCAGTTCTGCACCTTGATCGCTGCAAGTTTGCTACTCCGCTTGGCGACGTTTGGCGATCCCAACCTGCATGTCGACGAAGGGTTCTACTTGCTCGTCGGACAGGAAATGCATCACGGAGCGGTCCCCTATGTCGATATCTGGGACCGCAAGCCGCTAGGGCTGTTTCTGATTTATTGGGTGTTTGCGGCATTTCCCAATCCGGTTCTTGCGTATCAGTTGGGCGCATGGCTCGCGGCGTCGCTGACGGCTTTCATAGTATGCCGAATA
>DASTGC010000354.1:0-2608 GCA_035719485.1 Novosphingobium sp. | reverse complement strand
CAGCTCGCGCAGCAGCACCTCGCGGTATTGCGCCTGGGCCGCGGCCTCCGCCAGGGCTGTCGCCTCGCCGCGGGCCGCCACTTCGCGCGCGAAGGTGGCGCCGATGATCGCGGCAGCCGCGCCGAGAAACGCGAGGGAATCTTCGCTGAACTCGCGGGGCGTGGAACTGTCTACCTCGAGCACGCCCCAGGCTGCGCCATTCATCAGGATCGGGACATTGGCGAGCGAGGCGATTCCGTGTTCCGCGAGCATCGGCGACAAGACGAATTCCGGCGAATCGGCCAGATCGGTGAGGCAGACTGGCTCGGCGGTTCGGAAGGCGCGGCCTGCGGGAGAGCGCATGTCGGAAGGGAAGTTGGCAGCACCCACCACCCCTTCCTTCCAGCCGAGCCCGGCCTCCATCAACAGGTCGGCGGACTTCGGACGGTAGCGCAGCAGCTTGACGTGATCGACCTCGAGCGCGCGGGCCACCTGAATCACCGCCTGCCCGAGGAAGTGCGCCGCATCCACATGCTGCCCGGCGATGCGGGCCAGATCGAACAGGATACGCACATGCCGCCGGAGTTTGTCGATCTCGGACGGGTCACCGGAGCGGCCATTTCGCTTCGTCATCAGGGATCAACGTGAACTTGCGCCGAAAGGTCCGGACGGAAAACCGTGATCTCCTGGGTGGCGGAAGCAACGGTAAGGCCCGCGCCATCAAGCCCAGCGAGGATCTCGCGGCTCTTGGTCTGTATGAAGGAGAGGCTGTTCACGTCGCCGCAAACGCCGCCCATGCCTATTCGGACGCCCACGTTGAAGGTCTGTCTGCGCAGGATGATAAAGATGCAGACGTAAAAACGCCGCGCACTCATGCAGAGGCGCGGCGCGTTTTACCGGCGGACGAGAGGGGTCAGGCCCGCGCGCGGTATGAGATCAGTTGCAGGAGTCCTTCAGTCCCTTGCCGGCCTTGAACTTCGGCTGGGCCGAAGCCTTGATCGCCATGGGCTCACCGGTGCGCGGGTTGCGCCCGGTCGACGCCTTGCGGCGGGCGACCGAAAAGGTGCCGAAACCGACGAGGCGGACTTCGTCGCCCTTCTTGAGGGCGCCGGTGATGGCATCGAACACGCCTTCAACTGCCTTGGTGGCATCGCCGCGGGTCAGGCCGCTCGAATCGGCGACCGCGCTGATCAGTTCGTTCTTGTTCATTCGGGAACCCCCTACCTCGTGTGAAACCGCTGGGAATTTGAATCGCCTCGGCGGCGCGGAATTGAGCGAGTTTTGCAGAACCTGTCAAAGCGAAAACCCCCAGAATACGCCGGATATCGCGAGTTCGACGACGATTTTGTGTCTTTGGCACGACGTTTCACCCACTTCCCGCAGCGATTGCCGCGATGCACCGTGAAAAAGCCGCGTTTCGCTGCATTGCACAGGCGAATCGCAACGGGGACCGGGAGCTTGTCGCCCCCGGCCCCCGCAAACGTTTGGACATGGCTGAGGCCAGGCCAGCCGTTAGTGCGCAGTAGGTGAAGGTCCCGCTGCGGGGGCAGCCGGCGCCGGCTGGCTCGCGAGGTCATCGGCCTCCGTCCAGTCAATCGGTTCGACCGGCGCGGTAAGCGCACGAGCCAGGACCTCGTCGACATGATAGACGGGGACGATCTCCAGACCCTCAAGGATATTGTCCGGAATTTCCGCCAGGTCCTTGCGGTTTTCCTCGGGGATGAGGACAGTCGAGATTCCGCCACGCAGCGCCGCCAGCAGCTTTTCCTTGAGCCCGCCGATGGCGAGCACCCGGCCACGCAGGGTGACCTCGCCAGTCATCGCGACGTCGGAACGGACGGGAATGCCGGTGAGCGTCGAGACCATGGCGGTGACCATGCCAATGCCCGCCGACGGACCATCCTTGGGCACCGCGCCTTCGGGCAGGTGGATATGCAGGTCCTTGCGCTGGAACACCGACGGCTTGATCCCGTAGGCCGGAGCCCGTGCCTTCACGAAAGAGAAGGCCATCTGGACGGACTCGCTCATTACCTCTCCGAGCTTGCCGGTGGTCTTCACGGCGCCCTTGCCGGGGACGGTGACGGACTCGATCGTGAGCAGTTCGCCGCCAACTTCGGTCCATGCAAGACCGGTGACCGCGCCTACCTGGTGCTCGGTTTCCGAGACACCGTGCTTGAACTTGCGCACCCCAGCAAAGTCCCCCAGGTTTTCGGGGGTGATGGAGACCGCCTTGTCCTTGCCTTCCAGGATGCGACGCAAGCTCTTGCGGCACAGGCGTGCAATCTCGCGCTCCAGCGTACGGACGCCTGCTTCGCGGGTGTAGAACCGGATCAGGTCGCGCAGGGCCTCGTGCGTCAGGGTAAACTCACCCTTCTTCAGCCCGTGGGCCTCAACCTGCTTGGCGATCAGATGACGCTCGGCGATCTCGACCTTCTCGTCCTCGGTATAGCCTTCGAGGCGGATGATTTCCATGCGGTCAAGCAGCGGCTGCGGCAGGTTTAGGCTGTTGGCCGTGCAGACGAACATGATGTCCGACAGATCGTAGTCCACCTCCAGGTAATGGTCCTGGAACTTGGCGTTCTGTTCGGGATCGAGCACCTCGAGCAGGGCCGAGGCGGGATCGCCGCGG
>DASTGC010000353.1:0-2239 GCA_035719485.1 Novosphingobium sp. | reverse complement strand
CAATCGAGACCAGCTACGCGCCGGGTTCGCTGCGCCGGGTAATTCAGCACGACGGCTCGATGCTGCTGCTGCGCAAGCTTGGCGACGACTATGATCCAACCGACCGGATCGGCGCGATGAACCACCTGCACGAGCGTGCGGCGCTTGGCGAGATCGTCACCGGGCTGCTCTATGTCGACGAGGGCGCAGAGGACCTGCACCGCCACCTCAACACGGTAGAGACCCCGCTCAACCAGCTGGGCGAAACCGAGCTGTGCCCCGGTTCGGAGGCACTGGAGGCCTTCAACGCCTCGCTCCGTTGAGTGCCGGACCAGATCAGTGGGAGACGAAAATGGCGCATGACCTGTTTGACCTGACCGGCAAGTTTGCACTCATTACCGGGAGCACCAAGGGCATCGGTCGTGCCATTGCCGAGGCTTTCGTTGACCATGGCGCGACTGTTGCCATTACCGGGCGCGTAGCCGCGGACGCGGAAGCGGCCGCAGCCGAGATCAATGCCCGCGCGCTGCGCGATTGTGCAATCGGGGTTGCGGCCAACATGCATGATCGCGCATCGCTGCTTGCGGCGCATGATGCCGCTGTAGAGCGCTTTGGCCGGATCGACGTCTGTGTCTGCAATGCCGCAGTCCTGCCCGAATCATTCGGACCGGCCCTTGATCATGAGGCTGACGATTTCCTGGAAATGGTCGAAGGAAACATGGTCAACACGGCAGCCCTGATGGTTCACGCGGCCAGGCCGATGAAGGCGCGGCGGGATGGCGTAATTCTTGTAACGACCTCCTCCTCAGGGATTTACCCCAGCTTCGGGACGCTGCCCTATGGCGCCTCTAAAGCTGGCTTAGCATTCTTCGTCCGGGGCCTTGCCGCCGAACTCGCCCCATCCAATGTCCGGGTGAATGCGGTGGCTCCGGGGCTGACGCGGTCTTATTCCATGGAGCAGCAGGAAAAGCTCAATCCAGCGGCAATGGACGGTTTTCGTCAGGGCGTGCCGCTGCGGCGAATCATCGAATGCCGCGAGATTGCCGCTGCCATGGTATTCCTGGCGTCGGAGGCGGGGAAGGGCGCCACCGGCATCGAGATACCGATCATGGGGGGCGAACCCGGCAATGGCGGACCGCCGGATCACTGATCCCGCTCTAGCCGGACCTCACCGGCGCTGCTGGCCCGCTTCTGTCACTTGTCGCCGCCAGGCCGCACGGTAGGGCCCGACGTCACCGGATAACCGATTCCTTCGGGGATAACCCGATGTAGCACGCCGTCACGTTCTTCTTCCCAGGGCACGATGGGAGTGATCGGATAGGCGGCGGCATCGGCAGCGGCTGCGGCGAAATCGTCATGCTGGGCGATGCGTTCGAGATTGCGCAGGGTGGGGAAGATCACGCGCATCTCATCGCGTCGCGCGGCCTCCAGCGCTGCCGCCGCGGTGATCCAGAACAGGCGCGTGTTTTCGGTCGTATCGGCGGCCAGCTCGACTGCGCCCGTGCCGAGATCGGTCAGGTAGAAGCGGGTATCGAATGCCCGGGCGAAGTCGGGACACCAGCGGGCGAGGGGGACCAGCCGGTCAAGCTCGGGCGTCCACCCGAATTGCTCCAGCACGGGGCCGAGCCGGCCGATTTCCAGCAGCTTCACGCGGGCGGCAGCGGCCTCCTCGCCGGTGACGGCCTGCCTTACACCCGTGACCAGCCCCGCCTCCTCGAGCGTTTCGCGGATCGCGGCGATGCGCGCCGCCGCTTCGTCGGCGGCAAGACTGCCGCCGGCCACGAGCGCGGCCAACTCGTGATCGGATGGATCGACGCGCCCGCCCGGAAACACCGCTGCTCCGGGTACGAAACGCATGGCCTGCGAGCGTTCGAGCATCAGCAATTCGGGTGGACCGCCGTTCGGAGCGCGGCGGAACACGACTAGGGTGGCGGCGGGCGTGGGGCCTGAGGGTGGGGCTGGCTGGGTGGTCATGCAGTTGGCCACTGTAAGGATGCCGGGCGAATAGTCCATGCCCGCAAACGCTGCCAGACTGTCGGCACGCTTTACACCGCTGCGCTGAATAGCGCGGTTGTGATTTATCAAAGCGCCGAATTTATTGGTTTTTTGTAACCTGGCACGGGTTATGCTTAGCAACATTCACCCCAAGCAGTCTCTAGAGGCGGGGGCCGCATCCTGGTCTCCGCGGCCCCGCCTCCCCGAGCAGATATCCCAGAGCGCGCCGTCCCACCGGCTCGCGAAAAAGGCCCGCGAACCGGAT
>DASTGC010000352.1:0-2638 GCA_035719485.1 Novosphingobium sp. | reverse complement strand
CGTCGTCGTCCTGCTCGACAGCGAGCTCGACGAGCGTGTTGCGGTAGTCCGCAGCCTCGTCGGCCATATCGGCCGGGATTTCTTCATAGAAGAACTCGGCGCCCAGGCTCTCGTCCTTCCAGATGATCGCGCGCTGCTCGACCAGGTCGACGAGCCCCTTGAAATCACCCTCCGCGCCGATGGGGAGGTAGAGCACTGCCGGGGTCGCGCCGAGGCGGTCGATGATGGTCTGGACGCAGTACTTGAAGTTGGCGCCGGTGCGGTCGAGCTTGTTGATGAAGCACATCCGCGGCACGCCGTACTTGTCGGCCTGGCGCCACACGGTTTCCGACTGCGGCTCAACGCCGGCGACGCCGTCGAACGCGGCAACCGCACCGTCGAGCACGCGCAGCGAACGTTCGACCTCGATGGTGAAGTCCACGTGGCCGGGGGTGTCGATGATGTTCAGCCGGTGGTCGTTCCAGAAACAGGTCGTCGCGGCCGACGTGATCGTGATGCCGCGCTCCTGCTCCTGCTCCATCCAGTCCATCGTGGCGGCGCCGTCATGGACTTCGCCGATCTTGTAGGACTTGCCGGTGTAATAAAGAATGCGCTCGGTCGTCGTGGTCTTGCCGGCGTCGATGTGCGCCATGATGCCGAAATTGCGATAGCGCTCGAGCGGATGGCTGCGGGCCATGATGGATATCCTTGGGGTCTATGGGAGGAGCCGGAGGGCTCCCGCCCATATGGTTACGATTATGACCGTTTGAAGACGCGGAACCTTACCAGCGGTAGTGGCTGAACGCGCGGTTCGCGTCGGCCATGCGGTGAGTGTCTTCACGCTTCTTCACGGCGTTGCCGCGGTTGTTGGCGGCGTCGAGCAGTTCCGACGACAGGCGGGCCGACATGGTCGTTTCCGACCGGTTGCGGGCAGCCGTGATCAGCCAGCGGATGGCGAGGGCCTGGGCGCGCTCGGGGCGAACCTCGACCGGCACCTGGTAGGTGGCGCCACCGACGCGGCGGCTGCGAACCTCGATCTGCGGCTTCACGTTGTTGAGCGCATCGTGGAACAGCTGGATCGGATCGGCCTTGGCGCGGGTCTGCATGGTATCGAGCGCGCCATAGACGATCGATTCCGCGACCGACTTCTTGCCGTCGAGCATGAGGTTGTTCATGAACTTCGACAGGATCTGATCCCCGAACTTGGGATCGGGCAGGATTTCCCGCTTCTCGGGACGACGACGACGTGACATTGTTCGTAACTCCTTCGGAGTGCGCCAATCACATCCGTGACTGGCTTGCGGCTCCGGCCCGCTCCCCCGCCCGGCCACCCAGATGATGCCCCGTAGGGCGCCCGGGCGGGAGAGCGGTCCGGAGCCGGACCCGCGTGAAACTTACTTCGGACGCTTGGCGCCGTACTTCGAGCGGGACTGCTTGCGGTCCTTGACGCCCTGGGTGTCGAGCACGCCGCGCAGCACGTGGTAGCGCACGCCCGGAAGGTCGCGCACACGGCCGCCGCGGATCAGCACCACCGAGTGCTCCTGCAGGTTGTGGCCTTCGCCCGGGATGTAGGAGATGACCTCGCGGCTGTTGGTCAGGCGGATCTTGGCCACCTTGCGCAGCGCCGAGTTCGGCTTCTTCGGCGTGGTCGTATAGACACGGGTGCAGACGCCGCGCTTCTGCGGGTTCTGCTCCATCGCCGGGACCTTGGACTTGGCCTTCTGCGGCTCGCGACCCTTGCGGATCAGCTGGTTGATAGTGGGCATGAAGTACTCTTCACCTTGGTCTGTGACAGCACGCCAACACAAGTGAAGAGGATGCGGAACCCGCGAACGCAGCGGCGGCGGGCCATGCCCGGCGCCAGTGCCTCACGAGCCGAAAACGCTCCACCCGGGCCGAAGGCCGCCGGGTTACTTTGACGGTTGACACCGGATCTCCGGAACGCCCCGCCAATGTTCAGCTCTATGCCGCCGGCGGACGAGCCGCCTGCGGAAGTGGGCGCCCTTAGTTGGGTTTGGGTGGCCGGTCAAGCGGAATGGGGCAGGTGTGGGGCAGGCGGCGAGATCACCCCAGTCCAGGCTGGGCCAGCGGGCAAGCCCGCAAGCTTCGCCATCCTTCCCTCTCCGAGGGGGCGGGTTGTAGCGCGGGAGCGCAAAAAAGCCGGGCGTGGTCCACCGCCCGGCTCGTGTTGCAGCTGGCCGGTCGTGGACCGGGCAGCTGGGGTCGGATGCGTTCGCTTACTTGGACGCGTCCTTCGCCTTGTCGCCGGCCTTCTCCGCACGATCGCCAGCTTCCTCGGCCTTCTTTCCGGCGGCAGCGGCCTGGTCGCCCGCCGCAGCGGCGGCATCGCCCGAGCTCATCGCGGCGCCGGAAGCGGCGGCGGCGGCATCGGCTGCCGCGTCGCTGGCTTCGGCGGCAGCGCCGGCAGCTTCGGTGCTGGCTTCGGCAGCCTGGTTCTGGTCCTTCTTGGCGCAGGCCGAGAGCGACAGCACGAGCGTCGCAGCGGCGAGAATGACGGTCTTCTTCACGGGCAAATCCCCTTTGTCGTTGGTAGTGGCCGCAAGATGACCGGGATATCTGCCAACGCAAGCTAAATTACTGATTTTGCCATCATTTCGTCGTATTTGAGGCATCGCGAGTCGCGGTCTGGGCAATCGGG
>DASTGC010000351.1:0-22044 GCA_035719485.1 Novosphingobium sp. | reverse complement strand
GCCCGAATAGCCGCGCAGGCCATGGAGCAGGACCATGGCCGGCGCAGCGGGATCGCCCCATTCGCGCACGTGGATGCCGATCTCGCCGTTGGCGATCCGGCAGGTCCGCTCACCGGCCAGCAGGCTGACCGGGGCGGGCGGCGCAGCGGAGAAGGTGGCTGAGGTCATGGGGCTCAGGTCAGCCCGTTGCCTTCGGCGTCCTCGGCCTTCAGCCCGCCGAGGCGCGCATTGAGCCGGCCGCGGGTGGCGAAGGCCCAGGCCACGATCACCTCGTCGCGATTGGGGGCATCGTCGAACGAGACGCTCATCGTATCGTAGTGCGAGCGGACGTAGAGCGCGTCCTTGTGGCCGAAGGGGATGTCGAGGATCGTGCCGGGAACCCCGCGCTTGCCGGTGGACGGCACCCACGAGGCCCCGCCGCCGATCGCATCGCGCACGGGATTGGCGGCCGGGTTGGTGAGCAGGGCGTTGCCGTGTTCGTATTCGCCGTCGATGCCGACGAGGATGGCCTTGCCGTAGCTCTCGATCCTGGCCCCGCCGGTCAGCGCGTTGAGACGGCGGCCGATCTCGACGCCGAGCGCAGGCGAGGCCTCGATCCAGGCGGAGAGGTCTTCGTGGAAGGCGCCGGCATAGGGGTTCTTGATGCAGGCCGCGATCATGTACTTGACCAGGGGCGCGCCATCGGCCGCCGCCCCGGTCTCGCCGGCGAGGATCTCCTCGACCTGGGTGAACCACTTGCGAATGTGAAAGGGGCCGAAATTCGGCGCATAGGTCGTCATGGTAATCTCCCCAAGTGTCAGAGCGCGCCCGGTTCCACCGGATCGGCCTGGCCTTCGTTGCGGTTGAGCTCGGCCTGCGAGGCGCCGCCCGCCTGGGGCACGCGCTGGCAGAACACTTCCAGCATGTGGCCATCGGGATCGAAGAAGTAGATCCCCGTGGACACGCCGTGATCGAGGATCTCGGCGATCTCGACCCCGCGCTCGCGGAAGTAGGCGTAGTTGGCGCGCAGGTCGTCCATGCTGGAGCCGGCCATCATCAGGCCGACATGCTCGAACTCCTTGCCCCGGCTGGCCCCCGGCTCGCCGGGGAACAGCGCGATGTCGTGATCGCTGAGGCCGAAGCTGAGAAAGACCCCGCCCTTGTAGGGCCCATCGCCGGCCCGGGCGACGATCTTCATGTTCAGCACCTCGGCATACCACTGCGCCGAGGCTTCCGGATCCTTCACGAAGAGGACGATGTGGGCGATCTTCTCGACGCGGATCGGCGAGACTTCAGGTCGTGACATGCGGCAACCCCAGATCGGAAGGAACGCCGGGAACCCAGGCGAGATCGGTAATCTCGTTGAACTCGCGCCACTCCTTGGTCCATGACTGTCCACCATCGGTGGAGCGATAGAGATAGCCGAACTTGCTGGCCGCGAGCATGAAATCAGGATCGGCCGGATTGGTCCCGAAGGCCCACATGCACGAGTTCGACGGCTTGTCGAGCGCGGCCGGTTGCCAGGTCTGCCCGGCGTCGTCCGAGGTGAGGATCGCCGCCGTGGTGCCGGGCGTGCCGTCGCCGATGCCGACCGCGATCTCGCGGTTGCTGCCCGGCTTTGCCACCAGCAGGCGCGAGTAGCGCAGGCCCCAGCTTTCCTTGGCCGGCAGGCGCGTCCAGGTTTTCCCGTCGTCGGTCGAGCGGTAGAGCGCGATGACGGTGAGCGCGAGGTGGACCTTCGAGCCATCGTCCTGCTTGAGGATCATGATGTCGTGGAGGTCGGAATTGCCGCCGAACTCGGACCAGGTGGTGTCGATCCGCTCCCACGTATCGCCGCCGTTGCGGCTACGGTGGAGGCCGCCTTCCTCGACCCCGGCCCAGACGTCGTTCGCATCGTCGGGATCGACGGCGAGGGCCAGCATCCGCGGCCGGTTCACGCCGGCGCAGAGCTCGGGCATTTCGAGCGGGGTGCGCTCCCAGGTGTGGCCGCCATCGCGCGAGCGGAACAGGATCGCCAGGCTCGGCGCGCCGGTGCCGGCGTAGAGCACCTTGGGATCGCTGGGGCTGACCACCAGCTTCCACACCGCGTAGCCATTGAGCGCGCAGTCGATCCGGCTCCAGTGAACGCCGCGGTCGGCGCTGTAGAACAGGCCCTTCTCGGCCCCGGCGAAGAGGGCCTCGGGATTGGCGGGATCGACCAGCAGGCAGCGCACCCGGTCATCGTATTCGAGATCCTGGCGGATGTTGATCCGATACCAGTTCTTGCCATCGTCGTGCGTGCGCATGACGGCCTGCCCGTCGGTCGCAACTATCAAGGTCCTGCTCATTTCGGCTCCTGCGTTCGGTTCGGGCGGCGCGGCTTTTGCCGCTGCTCACGTCAGCTCAAGTTGACCCAGATGCTCTTGATCTCGCTGTAGAGCTCCATCGCCTGGCGGCCATGTTCGCGGCCCCAGCCGGACTGCTTGAAGCCGCCGAAGGGGGTGGCGTTGTCCACCAGGTTGAAGCAGTTGATCCAGACCGTGCCGGTCTTGACGGCGCCGGCGAGGCGGTGGGCCTGGCGCAAGTCGTTGGTCCAGATTCCGGCGGAGAGGCCGAAATCCGAATCGTTGGCCTGGGCGACGAGGTCTTCCGGATCGTTCCAGCTCAGCGCGCTCAGCACCGGGCCGAAGATTTCCTCGCGCACGATGCGCATGTCGCGGCCCGCCTTGGCCATGATCGTGGGCTCGAAGAAGAAGCCCTCGCCATGCGCCTTGGGCCGGCCGCCGCCGATCAGCACCTCGGCGCCTTCGGCCTTGCCGATCTCCACATAGGAGCTGACCCGGTCCCACTGCTCCTGCGAGACCAGCGGGCCGAAGTTGACCGCCGGGTCGAGGCCATTGCCGATGGTGAGCCGGGCGGCGTGATCGGCCACGCGGGCGAGCAGGTCGTCGTGGATCGCGGCATGGGCATAGAGGCGCGAGCCGGCGGTGCAGGTCTGCCCCTGGTTGAAGAAGATGCCGGCGGCGATGGCGGCGGCCGCGGCATCGAGATCGGCATCGGGCAGCACGATCTGCGGCGACTTGCCGCCGAGTTCGAGGCTGACCTTCTTGAGATTGCCGGTGGAGCCGCGCACGATCGCCTTGCCCACTTCGGTCGACCCGGTGAAGGCGACCTTGTCCACCCCAGGATGGTCGACCAGGGCAGCACCCGCTTCGCCGAAGCCGGTGATGACGTTGAACACGCCCGGCGGCACCCCCGCCTCCAGAGCGAGTTCGGCGAGGCGCAGGGCGGTGAGCGGGGTCTGCTCGGCGGGCTTGAGGATCACGGTGCAGCCGGCGGCGAGCGCGGGGGCGACCTTCCAGGCGGCCATCGACATCGGATAGTTCCACGGCACGATCAGGCCGCAGACGCCAACGGGCTCGCGCACCGTGTAGTTGAGGATCTTTGCGCCGCTGCGGGGCGAGACCGGCAGGGTTTCCCCGCCGAACTTGGTCGGCCAGCCGGCGAAGTAGCGGAAGGTCTTGATCGAACCCTCGATCTCGACCGCCTTGGTCAGCGTGGCGGGCTTGCCGTTGTCCATGCATTCGAGCACGGCCAGTTCATCGGCATCGCGCTCGATCAGGTCGGCCAGGTGGTTGAGCAGGTTCGACCGGTCCACCGCGCTCATTTCGCGCCAGGCGGGATCGGCGAGGGCGCGGCGCGCGGCCTTGACCGCCGCATCGACATCGGCCGCGCCGCCTTCGGCGACGTGGCAGATTTCCCGGCCAGTGGCCGGGTTCAGGGTAGCGAAGGTCTTGCCCGAAAGCGCCGGCACGGACTTGCCATCGACAATCAGGCCGAGCGGCTGGCGGGCCAGCGCGGCCCCTAGCCGTTCGGCCGTGGCGAGGACGGAACTCTGATCGGACATGCGGCGGCACCCTTCCCAGGCAGGATCTTCATGGCGGGCGGCAGCCCACCGAGTCACGGGCCTCAGTACCGCATTGCCATCTGGTAAACAATACTAGATTTCACCGTCGCGTTGTTGCATAGTCGTGACAATGGCCGAAACGGTCCTGGGGAGATATGATCACGTGGAACACAGCTATCCGGACCTGGAAGGTGCGCTGCTGGCCGCCGCCCGCGAGCCGGTGGCCCCGGTCCCCCTGCCCGCCGCTGCGCCCTCGTGCGGGGAGGCCTATGCAATCCAGCGCGCGGTCAGCGCGGCCAGCCGCATGCCCGTGATGGTCTGGAAACTGGGCCTGACGGGGCGCGGCGGGCGCGAGGCGATGGGCGCGAGTGAGCCGGTGGTGGGCCGCCTGCCGGCGAGCGCCATCTATTGCGACCGCAGCGAGATCCGCTTTTCGGGCGCGGAAATGTTCGCCGAGGCCGAGCTGGTCTTCGAACTGGCCGACGACCTGCCAGACCAGGCCGCCCCCTATACCCGGGCCGACCTGTGCCGGGTGATCAAGGGGCTCTATGCCGGGATCGAGATCGTGCGCCCGCGCTTCGCCACCAGCGACCTGCCACTGCCGCTGCTCATCACCGACAATGTCATGGCGCACGGGCTGGTGCTGGGCCGCCGGCTGGCGACGGAGTGGGACGAGCGATTCGCCGATCTGCCGGTCACTCTGACGCGCGCCGGGGAGGCGCCTGTCGCCGGGTCGACGGCCCTCGTCATGGACAATCCGCTCGACGCCGTGGTCTGGCTGGCCAACTGGCTGCGCGAGCACGAAGGCATTTCGCTCGGTCGGGAGCAACTGGTGGCCTCGGGCACCTGCACCGGCGCGACGGAAATTTTCAGGGGTGATACGATCAGTGTGAGCTTCGACGGCGCCGAAGGGGCGCGGATCACGCTGGGCGCATGAAGAGAAAAGGAGCATCGGCAATGTGTCTGGAACTGGGGCTTAAGGGCAAGGTCGCCGTGATCACCGGCGGCGGGGTGGGGATCGGCAAGGAAACCGCGCGCAAGCTGCTGCTGGCCGGGGCCAGGGTGGTGATCGCCGCCCGCACCGCCGGGAAGCTCGAGGCCGCCGCGCAGGAGCTGCGCGAGGCGACTGGCGGCGAGATCATCGCCGTGCCGACCGATACGACCTCGAAGGAATCGGTCGAGGCGTTGGTCGCGGCGGCTGTCGCTGAATTCGGCGGGGTCCACATCCTGGTCAATTGCGCCGCCGCGCCCGGCGGGCTGGTGCGCAATGCCATCGAGCTGGCCGACGAGGACGCGCTGATGCTCGACCTCAACACCAAGCTGTTCGGCTATTTCCGCACGGCCAAGGCCTGCGTACCGCATATGCGCAAGGCCGGCTGGGGCCGCATCGTCAACGTGGGCGGGCTGACAGCGCGCTGCACCGAGGCGCTTTCCGGCATGCGCAACACCGCCCTGGTCCACTTTACCAAGACCCTCTCGGACGAGGTGGGCAAGGACGGCATCACGGTGAACATCATCCACCCGGGCGTGACGCGGACCGAGCACATCGAGGAATGGTTTGCCGAGATGGCCGCCGAGGAAGGCACCACGGTGGAGGCTATCGTCGCGCGCGAAGCAGGCGATCCCGCCGCGCTCAAGCGGATGCTCGAGGTCGAGGAAGTGGCCGATCCGATCGTGTTCCTCTGTTCGCAGCTGGGCAGCGGGATCACCGGGGAATCGATCGCGGTGGACGGCGGCCTGTCGCGCGCAGTGTTTCTCTGAAAGGGTAGAGCCCAATGACAACGCCCGAGGGTGGATCCGGGTCGCATGGGTTCCACCCTCGGGCCCGCCTCCCCCTCCCGGGGGAAGTGCGAATGGGCTAGACAGTCTCGGCGCGGCGTCCTTCGCCGGCAATCGTCGCCACGGTCACCGCGACGCTTAGCGCCAACACCGCGCAGGCGGCGTAGAGCATCACGCGGAACGATCCGGTGGCGAGCGTGGCGGCCGCTGCAGCGGGCCCGAGCCCGGTGCCGAAAGTCTGGATCGAGCCCATAGCGCAGACCACTCGCCCCCGATGACACGCTTCCGAGCAGATCCCCGAGAGCAGCGGCTGCGCGAAGTTCCAGCTGAACATCATCAGCACCGTTGCGATCACGAAGGCACGCGGCGCAACCTGGCCATCGTACATCAGGAAGCTGACGACGCCCGCCGCGCCGCTGACGATCAGCGGCAGCGAGCGGCCCCAGCGGCGCGGCAGGAAGCCGGCCACCCCGGCCCCGACGACGCCGGCGAGCGTGCCGATCGACAGCCCTTGCGCAATCACGCCCGGCGGCAGCTTGCTGTCGAGCCCGATGCGTTCGGAATAGGACCAGACCGCGCCCATCGCAAAGAACAGCATGAACACGCCGAGCAGCGATCCGCCGGCCAGCCGCAGGTCGAGCTTGCCGCCGCCGGCAAACAGGTCGGGCTCGTCGCGGCTGCCGTCGGGAAAGGCCCTGAGCGAAAGGATGATGAGCGCGGCCAGCGCGCCGATCAGCGTGAATACGAGGCCCGGCCGAACCGCCGTCTGGATCCCCGGCAGCGCATAGAGGAAAGCCGAACTCAGCAGGGCGCCGATTACCAGGTAGATCGAGAAGACCCGATCAGGATTGGTCGCCCGGCCAAGCGCGGCGAAGGCGAAGCCCACGGCGATCCCCTCGCCCGCGCCGGCCACCACCCGGGCCGCGACCATCGGCGCGAAGGAGGTTACCGAGGCGGTCAGCAGGTTGCCCGCTGCGATCAGTGCGAGGCCCAGCGCGACCGCCGGGCGCCAGGGCACGCGGGCAAGGGCAAAGGTGCTCAACCCGATCGTCACCCCCATGGCGTTGATGTCCCAGGCCACGAGATAGCCGAGCCGGTCGTTGTCGAAGCCGGTCTGCTGCGCGATAAGCGCGAGGAAGCCCGGCGTGATGAAGATCACCACCGCGCCGATCAGGGCGACCAGCGTCGCGCTGACGAGCCCGCTGCGGGTGACCCGCGTGGCCGCGGCTTCAGCGTCGGCCAGCCCGGAAATCGCCGTGTTCAGTTCCATGTATCGCCCTCCCCCGGGTATGGCAGCCGCCCTGGAAGATGCCGGGTGCCGCCGGCGTTGTCAGCCAAGGACATCCTTGACGGCGAGCGCGAACTTGTCGGCAATCTCGTCGGCCTCGGTCCGATTGAGGATCAACGGCGGGGCGAAGACCAGTGTATCACCGAGCGCGCGGGTGATTAGCCCGCGCGCTGCCGCGGCCTTGAGGACCTGGCGGCCGGTACGGTTGGCCGGGGGCAGGGTCGCCCGGGATGTCCGATCCTGCATCAGCTCGATACCGAGCATCAGACCCTTGCCGCGGATATCGCCGACATGGGGGTGCTGGCCGAGCCGGTCCTTCAGACCCTGCATCAGGTAGGGCCCGACGTCGGCCACATTCTTCACCACCTCCAGCTCGTCGATCAGCTTGAGCGCGGCCAGGGCCGCGGCCGCGCCGACCGGATGGGCCGAATAGGTATAGCCGTGGCCGAAGACGCCGACCTGGTCGGCCCCGCCCTCGATCACGTCCCACACCTTGGGCGAGATGAGCACCGCCGACATCGGGAAGTAGCCCGAGGTCACGCCCTTGGCCGAGGTGATCAGATCGGGTTCGTAGCCGTAGGTCTGGCTGCCCCAGTAGGTGCCGAGGCGCCCGAAGCCCGAGACGACCTCATCCGCCACCAGCAGGATATCGTGCTTTTTGAGTATCGGCACGATCTCGTCGAAATAGCCCTCGGGCGGCGGGATCAGGCCCCCGGCGCCCATCACGGCTTCGGCGAAGAAAGCAGCGATGGTATCGCCGCCCTCACGTTCGATCAGCTGCTCCAACTCCTTGGCGAGGTGCTTGGAGAACTCGCGCTCGCTCATTCCGTCCAGCGCATTGCGATAGTAGTAAGGCGCGCTGACATGAAGGATCGGGCCTTTGGGCAGGTCGAACAGGCTGTGCATCATTGGCAGGCCGGTGAGGCTCGCCGTGGCCACGCCGGAACCGTGATAGGCATTCCAGCGGGCGATGATCTTCTTCTTTTCGGGCTTGCCGCGCAGGTTGTTGTAGACCCAGATCAGCTTGAGCTGGGTTTCGTTGGCGTCGCTGCCCGAAGCGCCGAAGAACACGCGGGCCATCGGCACCGGGGCGCGGGCGAGCAGGGCCTCGGCGCATTCGGCGACGACGTCGGTGCTCATTCCGTTGAAGGTGTGGAAGAACGACAGCCGTTCGCTTTGCCGGGCGATGGCATCGGTGATTTCCTTGCGCCCATAGCCCAGGTTCACGCACCACAGGCCGGCCATGCCATCGAGGTATTCCTTGCCATCCACATCGCGCACCCGCACCCCCGAGCCCGAGGCCATGACGGTGGGCCCTTCGTTGCGCAGGTCGTTGATCGAGGTGAAGGGATGGAACTGGCTGCGCTGGTCCTGCAGCGCGTGGGGCGAAAGCGTGGTGGTGACCATCTCGAAACTCCCGGAAGGGCCGCCTGGCGAATCGCGGCCTGCATTCTGCTTGTGGATTGTCCTTGCGCAAAGTCAATTCAAACGCAACAGTGTTGTTCATATAGTGCTTATTTTTGCTATATGGTAACAATGGGCCGACCTCTTGGATGTCGGGCGAGAATGGGCCGGACTGTCGGGAAGGATTGACTCCCCTCCCCGCCTGCAACACGGATCGGACATGGAAGAGAGACCAGACCTTGGGAACGTGATGGCGATGATGTCGTTCGCCGCGGTGGTCAGCTCGGGCGGGTTCTCCAATGCCGCCAAGCTGCTGGGCTATTCCAAGGCCGCCGTAAGCCGGCAGGTGGCCAAGCTCGAACACAGCATCGGCGTGCGCCTGCTTGATCGCACCACCCGCTCGGTCACACTGACCCCGGCGGGGCGCGAGATGTATGCCCGCTGCGCGCGAATCGTCGATGAAGTGAATGAGGCCAACCAGGTCATCACTGGCATGGTTTCCAAGCCGCGCGGCGAGCTCAAGGTCAACGCCCCGGTTGTCGCCTCGCTGTTCGATCTTACCTCGATTATCCCGCGCTTCCTCGCAAAATATCCCGAGGTCCGGCTGTACCTCAACCTGTCGGACAGCAAGGTCGACATGCTCAAGGGCCGGTTCGACGTGGCCTTCTGGATGGGCGAGCCGTTCGACGCCAGCCTGGAGACGGTGCAGCTGCGCACCTATCCGATGGCCCTGGTGGCAGCGCCGGCCTATCTCGGGCGGGCGGGCTGGCCGTCGACCCCCAATGATCTAAAGGAACACACCTGCATCGTCGAAACCCACCTGTCGAAGGTGGGCGAGTGGCGGCTGTCGGACGATACGATCGTGGCCGTCAGTCGCGGGCCGCTGACCACCAATTCGGTGCGGATGGCGCGCGAGGCCACGCTGAACGGGCTCGGGATCAGCTACCTGCCACGGTTTCTGGTCGAGGCCGACATTGCCGCGAACCGCCTCGAACCGCTGCTCGAGGATCTGGTGACCGAAAGCATCCCGCTGCACGTCATCTTCCCGCGCGGCAATTTTGCCCTGTCGAAAGTGCGTGCCTTCGTGGATTTCGTCCGCGAGGAAACCAGCGACGAGAACGGGCCCGGCGCGGGCGCGCTGCTGGGGCTGGCCACGGCGATCTGATCTCCCGCAGGGTCCGCGCAATCCGGGCGCATCAGAGATCCATGCAGTCGTTCTCGAACCCGAAAGCCAGGGCGCCAAGGTTGCGGGCATAGGGGAACGGGTTGTTCGCCACGTGGGCGCGGGCGCAGTGGATGTCGAGGAAAGCGCGCTGCACGACATTGCCGCGGTAGATCGCCTTGCCGCCCGAAAACAGCATCAGCTTGTCGATCGCTTCGACGCAGCGCGACACCATGGCCGTGGTGTGGTGCCCCAACTGGGCACGGCGCTCGACCGGCCAGTCCCCGCTGGCGGCGCGCTGCTCGAGTTCGGCGATATCCCGGGCGAGCCGGCCCTCAAGATCGCTGAGGGTCAGCATCACGTCGGCCACGGCCTCCTGGATCATCGGATCGGCCGCAACCCTGAGGCCGGTATATGTGGTCCGCTTCTGCCGGGTCGCCTCGACGAAAGTGTCCAGCGCACGACGCAGCGAACCGAGCGAGGTGGTGGAGACGGTGCGGTTGAACAGCTGCGCGAAGGGGATGCGGTAGAGCGTCCCCGGGTTGGCGGCATGACCGGGACAGGTCAGGTTGAACATGTCGCGCTCGCGCAGGACCCGGTGCTCGGGAACGAACACGTCGTCGACCACGATATCGTTGCTGCCGGTCGGGCACAGGCCCATCGTGTGCCAGGTATCGACGATCGCATAGTCGCTGCGGGGCAGCAGGAAGTTGTAGGGCTCGGGCTGGCCGTCGCCGTCATCGGCCACCATGTTGGCGCCCAGGATCACCCACTGGCAATGCTCGGAGCCGCTGGAAAAGGCCCACCGGCCGCTGAAGCGGTAGCCGCCGGGAACCCTGGTCGCCTTGCCGGTCGGCATGTAGGACGAGCTGATCAGGACGGACGGGTCTGCGCCCCACACGTCCTCGGCCGCCTGCGGATTGAACAGGGCCAGCTGCCAGTTATGGACCGCCACCACGCCGTAGACCCAGGCCGAGCCCATGCAGCCTTCGGCCAGGGTCTGGGCCACCTCGCAGTAGACCGCCGGCGACATCTCGAACCCGCCATGGCGCGCGGGCTGGAGGATGCGGAAGAACCCGGCCTCATGGAACGCCGCGATCGTCTCGGGCGAGACCTGCCGGTTGGCGATGGCCGCATCCTCGCGGTCACGCAGGAGCGGCACCATCGCGCGAGCCCGTGCGATGAGTTCGTCGGCGCCAGGCGGGAGGGGACCGGACTGCACTGAAACTGGTGCCGTGGCCCTGGCGTCCACTTGCTGCGTCAACACTTGCGACATGTTCGGATCACTCCCGTCAGGATGCGAATCGCATCGCGATCGATGGCGAGGCTACCCACTTCCATAATCGTGAACAATGCGGTTCGTATGCGGCACATTGTTTACGCAAACGCACATCACGCCTCATCGTTGGTGCCCTTAAACCCACGATTTTGCGCCATTTTCGTTCGGACGAGGAGATTTGGCGTCCGGCCACCCCGGTTCCGACAAATCCATTTTGTTGTTGCTCTCACGCAACAATAGAGCTGTATTGCCAACGACTGTAAACTGTGAGATATCGGTCACGACAGATCGCTCCGCCGCTCCGGCCGACCCGGCGCCGCGCTGACAGGTTTGGGGAGAACGCAGATGAAGAAGTTGGTCCGCGATGCGCGGTTTGCATCGCTGTTGCTGTGCTGCACTGCCATGAGCATTCCTGTCGCCGCCCAGGCTCAGGATGTCGCAAACGCCACCGGTGCTGCCTCGCCCGACCAGGGGCTGGCCGCCGAAATCGTCGTCACTGCCACGAAGCGCAGCGAAAGCCTCCAGAAGGTGCCGATCTCGGTCAGCGCCTTCACCGGCGAGCAGGTCAAGCGGCTCGGCATCACCGATACCACGCAGATCACGCAGCAGATCCCCTCGCTGCGGGTGAACGCGTGGTCGCCGAACCTGACCATCTTCAGCCTGCGCGGCATCTCGCAGAACAACTTCACCGACAACCTCGAGGCGCCGGTCGCCGTCTACCAGGACAACGCCTACATCGCCTCGATGAACGCGGTGCAGGGGCAGCTGTTCGACATGAAGCGGGTCGAAGTGCTGCGCGGTCCCCAGGGTACCCTGTTCGGCCGCAACGCCACCGGCGGCCTGATCCACTACCTCAGCGAAGACGCCAGCAAGACCGAGCTCAACGGCTATGCCCAGGGCGAATACGGGCGCTTCAACGACTGGTCGCTCGAAGGCGCGCTGGGCGGGCAGATCGTCCCCGGCCTCCGCTTCCGCGCCGCCGGACGAGTGGAGAAGGCCGATGGCTACATCAAGTCGAGCGACACGCTGGATGCGACCGGCGCCTTGATCGCCAAGGGCAGCGGCCAGGCGCTCGGCGGGAAGAACGGATGGGCCGGCCGCCTCAACCTCCAGGTCGATCTCGCCCCCGGCGCCACCCTCAGCCTGTGGTACAAGCACGCGGAAGACAATCACGTCGCCACCGGCGGCTATGTCTTCGAGAACTGCGTCTATCTCGACAACGGCTATTGCAACACCAATGCCGCGGGCCTCAGCGATGACCAGAACGGCGTGATCAACGGCGTCACCTCGGCCCCCGCCTCGCCGTGGGAGCACTTCGGCGAGCGCCGCGGCGATCTCAACCGCGTGGTCAACAACTACGAGGCCCAGCTCGACTGGGACCTGGGCGGGGCCAAGCTGACCTCGATCACCAACTACCTCAGGATGAACAAGTCCTACCAGGAAGACGGCGATGCCCTGCCGTTCCAGATCGTCAACGTTGATACCCGCATGAACTTCCGCCAGCTCTCGCAGGAGCTGCGGCTGTCGGGTCAGACCCCGTCGCTCAAGTGGCAGGTCGGCGCCTATTTTCTCGACATGAAATATGATGGCCTGCACGCCGTCGGCGGGGCCCCGGTGATCGACCTGGCGATCGCGGGCAACGGCGGGTTCTCGTTCCCCACGATCGAACAGTACTATGTGACGACATCGAAGAACTGGTCGATCTTCGCCCAGGGCGACCTCCAGCTGGCCGACAAGCTCTCGGTGACGATCGGCGGGCGCTATTCGAAGGACCACAAGTCGATTGACTATGCCGCCGTGCTGTTCGATCCGACCTATGCGCCCCAGCCCAACCGCGTGACCCTGTTTACCGACAGGGATCTCGCGGCAGTGGTCCCGGGCGTGAATCGCGACGTCTATGGCGACTGGGCGGCCCGCGTCTCGCTGAACTATCAGGCGACGCCCGACGCCCTGCTGTTCCTTTCGTGGAACCGCGGCATCAAGGGCGGCAACTGGTCGCTCTCCTCCAGCATCGCGCCGCAGGACTTCAAGCACCGCCCCGAAAAGCTCAACAGCATCGAGGCCGGCTTCAAAGCCACCCTGCTGAACCGCACCCTGCGCCTCAACGGCACGCTCTATCACTACTTCTACGAGGACTATCAGGCCTTCTCGCTGGCCGGCGGCGTGCCGCACGTGTTCAACAGCAACGCCCATGCCTCGGGCGCCGAGCTGGAAGCCTTCTGGTCGCCCTCCAAGCGGTTCGACGCCGTGTTCGGCGCGACCTGGGAAACCTCGTCGGTCGACAGCATCCCGGCCACCGGCACCCAGTTCGGCCCGGAATTCTTCCCTGGCGCCCCCGATACGCAATACTGCACCAACATCGGCGGGGCGTTCCGCTGCGATTTCCCGCAAGCCAACATCACCAAGGCCAAGCTGCCCAACGCGCCGCGGGTCAGCTTCAACTACCTGCTGCGTTACAATTTCGACGTGGCGGGCGGCAATGTGGCGGCCCAGGTTGACGGCGTCTGGTACGACGACCAGTTCCTTGAGGTGACCAACGGCCTCGGCTCGCTGCAGAAGGCCTACAACGTCACCAACGCCTCGCTCACCTACCGCCATGATGGCACGGGCGCATCGATCACGGCCTGGGGGCACAACATCTTCAACAAGGCCTATCGCGCCTATGCGCTCAACCTGGGCATTCTCGGCGTGACGTCGATCTATGCCCCGCCGGCAACGTACGGCGTGACCCTGCGCGTGCCGTTCGGGGGGAACTGACGACCGGACGACCCAGCTGGGAGGTGTCAGTCTGATGCGAACCGCTCACCGTTGGTCAGACACCCCCTTTCCCGCGCAGCCGCTCAGACCATGAGGCTCCGCCACTCGGCTAATGCAGCCGAGCGGCGGAGCTTGTAGGTCTGGCGGTCGACGAGATGGCGCTCCTGGGAAAAGTGATTGTGAAGCGAGGCGTGTACCGAGGCGAATTTCTGTAACGACTTCATCTGTCGGAACCGTTGCATCGCCCGCTCTCTTCGCCGGAACGGCAGATGGCTGTTCTCGACCCGATTGTTCTTGTGCCGGCCCATTTCCTGCCGATGTTCGTTGCCCAGCTCGCGCATCGCAGCTGGATACGACCTGAGCCCGTCGGTGACGATCACCTCTGCCGGACCGTGCCGCTTCAGAGCTTTGCGCATGAAGCGCAGAGCCGCGGCTTTGTCCCGTTTGCGCGTGATGTAGCTCACCAGGACCTCGCCTTCGTGATCCACCGCCCGCCACAGGTAGACCATCTCGCCATTCAGCTTCACGTAAATCTCGTCGAGATGCCAGCGCCAATGCCGAAAGCCGCGCATTCGGTTCACCCGCTGACGCCGGATGTCTGCTTCAAACAGTGGGCCGAACCGGTTCCACCACAGCCGAACCGTCTCATGGCAGATGTCAATGCCGCGCTCGAACAGCAGGTCCTCCACGTTCCGCAAGCTCAGCAGAAAGCGGACGTACATCATCACCACAAGGCGGATCACCTCCGGCGATGAGTGGAAATAGCGGAAGGGATTGGCTGGTTTGCGAGGCCGGGGCATGACCGAAGCCTACCGCCGGGGCCGCTACCAGGCTAGCCGGTGCAGTTCTTTTGACACCACCCTCAGGAGGCTTCCAGGAGATCGACGACGACCGGCGCCATAGCCCCTTGGCTCGAATTTGGCGACGGGGAACGGCGGCCACCCGCGAGGCAGCCGCCGCGCTGGAGATCAGAACTTCACCCGCGCATCGACAAGGAACGAGCGCGGCGGGAGGAAGCTGAACTGATCGTCCACGCCGTAGGTCTTGCCCGAGGCGATCGAGGTGATCGCGCGGCTGTTGAACACGTTGGACACCTGCACGCCTAGCCGGAGCATGCCGAAATCCTGGCTCGCCGCGAATTCGCCCACACCATAGGGTGCGATGCGGTAGTTGCGCAGGCCCGTGCCGGAGTATTCGGTCGCATATTGTGTGCCGGTAATCTTCTGGGTGAACGAGACACGCAGACCATCATGGGCGTAGACGAAGCCCGCCGCCGCCGTGGCGTAAGGCGCCTTGGCGACCTGGGCGCCGCTCGTCACCGAGTGGGCGTAGTTATAGGAGGCATTCGCGAAGAGGCTGAGGCCCTTCACCGCCTCGACGCTGACCTGGCCTTCGACGCCCTTGTAACGGACCTGGCCGATGTTCACGAGGATCGAGCTGTCGTTGCCGCATGCCGCCGAAGTGCAGCCGGCGATCTTGTTGTTCACGTCGATGATGTAGCCATCCACGTCGACCGCGACGCGGCTGCCGTGCCAGACCGTGCCGACCTGGTAATTGGTCGTGGTCATCGGCTGCAGCTGCGCGAGGGCAGTGCCGAGGTTCGGATTTGTCGAATAGAAGCTGGAGAGATCGGGCACATACATGCCTTGCGCATACTGGCCGTAGATCGACCAGTTGTCGGTCGGCTGGTAGTTCGCGGTCAGGAACGGCAGGGTCTTGGTCCAGGTCGCCTTGGCGTTGGAGGGCACGCGGGCGGACTTGTCGGTCACCACTGCATCGATGCCGCGGGTGAAGTGGACGTATTTGACGCCCGGCGTGATTGCGAGCGCCTCGATCGGACGGAACTCAAGCTCACCGAACAGCTGATACTGGTTCCAGGTGGAGTGCTGGAGGTAGCGGATATAGGCCTGCTGTGCCGATGCGAGCGAGGCTAGGTTCAGGCCCGTGGTCTCGACGTAGCTGAACGCGCCGTTGTTGCTCCAATCGAAGTTGAACAGGTGGCGGTCGGTTTCTGCATGCTCATACCAGCCGCCGAGGCGGACTTTGCCCAGCGGGAAGTCGTAGTTTATCTGGCCGATGTAACCGAGGACGCGATACTTGTTCAGCTTGTTATAGCCGGCGATGTGGCCGGCGATGCTCGGCAGCACATAGGGACCGGAACCGGTGGGCGCGCCCTTCACAGTGCCGCCGGTGTAGGTGAACTTGGTGACGCCCCCCACCGTGCTGATCGACTGCGCGCCATTACCCGACAGGGTATTGTTGGTATAGGCATACATGTAGGCCCGGTTATCCATCGAAAAGCCCGAACCCAGTTCGCTCTGCAGGCGGATGTAGGAGAAGTCGGTGGTCTTGTCGGTACGATTGTAGCGATAGTAGTCGGCGCGGGTGGGGTCGTTGCTCATGCCGTAGTCGATGCCGAACTGGCCGATGTTCGAGGTCGGCGCGCAGTTGTCGGCGCGCAGGGTAAAGCCGGCCGGCGCCGGATTGGCCGTGGTGAAGGTTCCGCAGGTCGCGCCCTTGAGCACGTCGGACTGGTAGTAGAAATTGCGGTTCCAGGTGCTGACGAGGGTCAGCGTGTTGGTCTCGCCCAGCGGCACCACGGCCTTGAAGAACAGGTTCTTGGATTTAACCGGCGACCAGGTCAGCGCGCCGTCGGACTGGAGATACTGGCCGGAAAGCACGAACTTCGCGCCGCCCAGGCCCGCCACCTTGCCGCTCTGCAGCTCGAAGCGGCCGATGAAGCTGTTCCACAGGCCGCTCAGGGCCTGGATTTGCCCGCCCCGCTCGTCCGCAGCAGCGCGCGAATACATGTTCACGTTGCCGCCGAAGCTGGCCTGGCCAAGCTGGCTGGCATTGCCGGGACCACGATCGACCACCACCGTCTCGATCGTGGACGAGGGGAAGAAGGCGGTCGAGTGGTGGGTCGGGTTGTTGGTGTCGGCAAACGGGATCGAATCGTAGGTGACGTTGTATTCGCCGTCCTGGAAGCCGCGGATCACCGCCTTGGTCTCGCTGAAGCCTTGGCCGTTGCCGCTGCCCGAAAGTGAGACGCCTGGCGTGATCGTGATCAGCTGGTTGAAGTCGGCCCCGGCATTGGCGTTGTCGATATAGGCGCGGCTGACAGCGGCCTGCGGCTGGGTCGTGGTGAGCGAGGCGGTGACCGGGGCGACCTCGGCGGTGCGCGAGGCGGTAACGATGATGTCGGAGCTGGTGAGCGACTGCTTGTCGTTGGCCTGACCGGCTTGGTTGGCCGTGCTCGACTGGTCGCCAGCGTCGGCGGCGGCTTCTGCGGCAGCGGCCTCGGCGGCGTGCGCCGGAACGGCGAGCACAAGCAGGCTGGAAGCCGCCAGAAGGGCAGCACGGAGGTGGAGCTTGGTCATGGTTTCCTCATTGTTCTGGAGAAGCGAAGTGGATCAGCGGCGCGCCAGCTCGGCCCTGGCGGCGGCGAGCTGGTCGGCGAGGCGGTGGTCGGCGAGCAGCTGCTCGACCGCGGCAGTCGCGGCGGCGTGGCTGGCCTCGAGATCTGAAGCGAGGTGCACCCCGCAGATCTCGCGGCTCAGCGCATAGTCCTGCGCGCGCGCGAGAAGTGCTGGGGTTCGCTCGGGGATGAGCTCGGCGAGGGTCCACGCAACGGACCAGCCGTAGCCCGCGTGACCGCTGGGATAGCCGGTGGGCGTGGTGGAGCCCGTGCCGCAGTGGGGCAGACGCGGATCGACCTGGTAGGGCCGTGGCCGCTGGTAGTGCGCCTTGGCCGCATGGACCATGCGTTCGACCTCGTCGGCTATAGTCTGGAGCAAGGCGGAGGTGGCGGGCAGCTGCGCGAAATCGCGCCCTGCTGCATCGGCGAAAGCGGCTGGTTCCTCGTGCTCGCCGTCCCATTGCGCCTGACGGAGGCGCTCGGGCGAGGCGGCGGCGATCAGCGCGCGCACCTGATCCATCTCCAGCTCCTCGACCAGCGATCCCGCGGGTGGAGGAGGCGCAAAGGCGCGGGTCGGTGAGAACCGCACGGGATTGAGCCAGCGCAGGCGATTGTCCTCAGGTGGCGAGGCTGCACCTGCCGCTGGCGACGGAGCAGGCTGCGCGTGAGCGACCGGCGCAACAAGGCACACGGCGAAGGCCGCGCAGTAAAGCCGAAGCTTCCGCATGGATCTGACCCCCAAATATTGCGCTGCAGCACGGCTGAGCGACGAAATCCGGTTAAATTTGTCTTGTGACGATTGTGTGACGCAACTTCATGTCACGAAGTAATGACGGGAATTGTATTGTAGATGTCGCGCAACCGTCACTACCATGACGCATTATGGTCAAACTATACGTCGTTGCCCGAATCGCGCCCGCCCGCTAATCGACTCGGATATGGTAAGGGGGCTCTACCGGACGCATGATCGTCTACTGGGAGAGGCCGTGCGCGTGCACTGGTCGGCAGGCGATGCCGCGCCCTTCGTTTCGCTTGAGGTCTACAAGGCTCTCGGGGGTTCGCCCGAAGCGGCCCAGCTGCCTTGCCGCGACGACTATCAGCGCCAGACCTTCCTGTTCGTGCCCGATCCGCTGGAGGAGACCGGAGCCGGAGTTTAAGCTTCCGGGCTGGACAATTTCTGCTCGATCCCGCGCCACAGGCGGGCAATGGCGTCCGCCGCAGGCGAGCGGGGAGCCAGATCGCCGATGGGCCGGCGCTGCACTGAGGTCTGTTCGATCAGGCTGGCCATGGGAACGACGGGCCAGTCGGGGTGCTGGGCATGGGCGGTCTGGTGGAGTTTGCGCCGCGCGTCATACATGGCGAAGACAGGCAGGACGGGGGCATGGCCGCTGTGATTGCGGCGCAGATGCTCCAGCACGTCGGCGAGTCCGCGTTCGGCAAGTGGCGAGGCAGTCAACGGCACGATGATCGCGTGGGCGGCGCGCAGTACCTGGCTGCTGAGTTCGTTGAGCACCGGAGGGCAATCGAGCACGATCCGTTCGTAGCGCCGGGCCAGCGACTGGGTCAGCCTGGCCAGTCGCCGCTTCTTGCCGAGCTTGGCAAGGAAGCCTGCGACGTCATGGAGACCCCTGTCGGCTGGGAGGACATCCAGCCGCGGCCAGGCCGTAGCGACAACGGGCGGGTGGTCAGCTTCGGAATGGGCGAAGACAGCCAGGGCTTCGCTGCCGGCGGGTCGGTTCACGCCGAGGAGATAGCTGCCGCTGCCTTGCGGATCGAGGTCCCACAACAGGGTGCTGCGCGCGGAGAGCGTGGCCGAGGCCCAGGCGAGGTTGGCGGCAAGCGTGCTCTTACCGACCCCGCCCTTGACGCTGTAGCAAGCCACGACCTTCATCGCGCCGTCCCGTGCCTGCAGCCGACGGCCATCTACCCGTCGATGCTGTCGAGAACATAGCCCTGGGAGCGCACCGTGCGCAACGGATCGGGCGCCCCTTGTTCGCGCAAGGCGCGGCGCAGGCGGCCGGTCCAGACATCGACCGTGCGCTCGTCAAGTAGGTCGCTGTCCTTGCCGAGGCTTTCGATCAGGGCGGTGCGGCTGAAAACCCGGTCGGGATTGGCGACGAAGAATGCGAGCAGGCGGAACTCGTTGGGCCTGAGGTTCAGCAGCTTACCGCGATAGCGAACGGCGAAGGCGACCGGGTCGATCACGAGATCGCCATGCCGCAGGCGCGGGCTGACACCGGCACCCGCGCGGAAGGCGCGGTCAGATTTTGCGTTGGACGGTTGCATCGCAGGTTCCACGAAGACTGGAATGCCGCAGCAGGGTGACAAACCCGTGACGGTTTCCTGACAACTTTCTGTCACCTGCTCAGGCGGCGACGTTGAACCGGCTGGCGTAGCGCCCGGCGAGGCGTTCGATCGGCAGCACGACGCAGACGTCGATGGTCCTGAACTCGTGGTCGACAAAGGCGCCGTCGCCGAACCGTGCGCCGGCTCGCAGGTAGCCCTTGATCAGCGGCGGCAGGCCGAACAGGGCGGCGCGTTCGTCGTAGGCACCGGGCTGCAGCCGTTCGAGCGCGATGCCGCAGCCGGAGAGAACGCCGGGACGTTGGTCAGTCGGAGCAAGGCAGTGATGCGCAAGGTAGGACAGGCTCGCGGCGTGCTCGTCGGGGTCAGTGCCGTGGAACGAGGCGCAGCCGAACATGGCGCCGATCGTGTGGAGCGACAGGTATTCGGCAATCCCGCGCCACAGCAGCGAGATCGTATGGCTGGTGCGGTAGGCGGGGAGGACGCAGGAGCGGCCGAGTTCGAGGAGGTCGCCCGAACGCTTGGCATGGCGCTTCAGGCGGGTGAGGTCGAACTCGCGGGCCGAGTAGAAGCCGCCGTGGCGGCGCGCAACCTTGCCGCGCAGGAGACGGTAGGTCCCGACCACTGTTTCCGCACCGCTGGTGGGATCGAGGTCGCTGACCAGCAGGTGATCGCACAGATCGTCGAACGGGTCACGGTCGAGCTGCCCGAGCGCACCATCGCTTGCAGCGCCAAGCTCGCCCATGAACACCTGCCAGCGAAGGTGCTGCACCGCCGCCAGGTCCTCCGCATGACGCGCCAAGCGCACCGACAGCCGGCGCTCAGGGCTTTGCGCTGCCGAGGCGGCGCTCACAGGCTGGCCTCCGCCAGCTCGCGCCGATCAGGTGCCTCGACCTTGGCGCGGGCAGACCCGATCGCTGCGAGGAACTGGTCGGTCGCAGCCTCCCAGGTGAATCGCCGGGCGAAGATGGCCGCGGCGCTCCGGTCCATGCGCAGGGCTCGCCCAATTGCGACTTCCAGATCGTGGTCGATGCAGCCGACCCGCGCCGGGAAGTCGTCTTCATTACCGTGTCCCTCCGGGCCGATGACGTCGAGCGGGCCCGTCACTGGGAAAGCGGCGACCGGCACGCCGCAGGCGAGCGCTTCGATCATGACGAGGCCGAAGGTGTCGGTCAGGCTGGGGAAGACGAAGCAGTCGGCCGAGCGGTAGGCGGAGGCGAGGGCTTCGCCTTCCAAAGAGCCGAGGAAATGGGCCTCGGGATAGCGGGCCTTCATTGCGGCAAGCGCTGGGCCATCGCCGACCACGACTTTGGTGCCCCAAAGGTCCTTGCCTAGGAAAGCATCGAGGTTTTTTTCTGGGGCGACGCGGCCCACGCTGAGCAGGATTGGCCGCGGCAAGTCCGCCATAGCCGGATGCAGCTCGCCGTCAGGCCGGAACAGCCAGTGATCGATGCCGCGGGTCCAGCGGCGAGTCTGGGTGATGCCCCGCCCCGCCAGCTCCTGCTCCAGGCTGGCGGTGGCGACGAGCACGGCGCGGCTGCGACGGTGAAAGTGCTGCATCAGCGGCCAGAACCGCTCGGCGCTCAGCCCGGTGCGTACCGCGGCATACTCAGGGAATCGGGTGTGGAAGGCCGTGGTGAAGGGCACATCGTGCTTGAGGCACCAGCCGCGCGCCGACCAGCCGATCGGCCCCTCGGTCGGAATATGAACGATGTCCGGCGCGAAGGCATGGAGCAGCTTGCGGGCAGTGAACCGCGGGGCGAGGGCCACGTCAATGGAGGCATAGCCTGGCAGCGGCAGGGTGCGAAAGCGATCCGGGGTGATCAGCTCGACTTCATGCCCGCGCCGATCCAGTTCGGTGACCGTTGCCGCAAGGGTGCGGACCACGCCATTGACCTGGGGGAACCAGGCATCGGTGGCGATCGCGATCTTCATGCCGCAAGCTCCTTGCCGCGCGCGGACCGGTCTGCGATCGGCCCTTCCTTCGCCCAATCGACGATGGCCATGCCGCCCTGCTGACCCTCGACGAGAGCGGTGCAGCTCTCTACCCAGTCCCCGTCGTTGAAATAGGTAATCTCGCCGATCTGGCGAATTTCGGCGCAATGGATATGGCCGCAAACCACGCCGTCGAACCCGCGGCTGGTGGCCTCGTGAGCCAGTGCCGTCTCGAAGTTGCAGACGAACTGGACGGCGTTCTTCACCCGCTTCTTGAGATAGGCCGAGAGCGACCAATAAGGCAGGCCGAAGCGCCGGCGGACGGCGTTCACCACCACGTTGGCGCGCAGCATCAGGGTATAGGCCTGATCGCCAAGGAAGGCGAGCCAGCGCGCATAGAGCACCACGCCGTCAAACTTGTCGCCATGAGTTATCAGGAGACGGCGGCCATCGGCGGTTAGGTGAACTGCCTCGGTGGCAAGTTCGACCCCGCCGAAGCTGAACCCGGCATAGTCACCCAGCACCTCGTCATGGTTGCCCACGATGAGTACGACGCGGGTGCCGCGGTGCGCCATCTTCAGGACGCGGCGGACCACCTCGTTGTGGGCATCGGGCCAGAACCAGCCCTTTCGGAGGGACCAGCCGTCGATGATGTCGCCGACGAGGTAGAGCTGCTCCGTCTCGATAGATCGGAGGAAGTCGACGAGCATGGTCGCCTTGCAGCCGCGGGTGCCGAGATGGACGTCGGAGATCCACACGGAGCGATAGCGCCTCTTGGGGCGGAAGCCACGGGGTTCGGGGAGATTGAGCCAGTCGGGCGCCTTGGTCTGGCGCGCAGGGCGGTCGGTGATGG
>DASTGC010000350.1:0-11998 GCA_035719485.1 Novosphingobium sp. | reverse complement strand
CGGGTGCCCCAGCTCGGGGCATGGCCGCGTGCATCGGGCAGGATCCAGATCTGGAACAGCCGGCACTGTTCGTCCTCGAGATTGAATTCCGAATGCTGGATGCCGGTGCCGGCGCTCATCACCTGGACGTCGCCAGCTGCGGTGCGGCCCTCGTTGCCCATGGAGTCGCGGTGCGAGATGGCGCCCTGGCGCACGTAGGTAATAATCTCCATGTCGCGGTGGGGGTGCGGCGGGAAGCCGCTCCTGGGCGCGATCACGTCGTCGTTCCACACGCGCAGGCTGCCCCACTGCGTGCGTGCCGGATCGTAGTATTCGGCGAAGGCAAAATGGTGGTGGGCGTCGAGCCAGCCGTGGTTGGCGGCCCCCAGCGTGGCGAAGGGGCGCAGCTCGATGGTCGGTTCACGCATGTCCGGGTGTCCTCGGCAGGTGGTTGGGCCTGCGAGAGGGGAGATAGGCACGATTCCGCGCCGCACAATGCCTGCAGCCCCCTCGGGAACTGGCCTCAAAGCCTGTCCCGGAACGCTCGGCGCCCATGGTGAAAAAAGGATTGCCACGGGTTTATCCACAGGTAAAAACGGTTGCACGGGACGCGAGCAGTCGCCGGCAAGCGCGACGCCAGGGAAATGGACATCAGCGATGGGGATCGTCGCGGTTTACAGTGCCAAGGGCGGCGTGGGGAAAACCACGATCGCCGTAGACCTGGCCTGGCGCATGGCGCGCGCCGGGCGTTCCACGGTCCTGTGGGATCTCGATCCGCAAGGCGGCTCGGCCTTCCTGCTCGGCGAGGATCAGCCGGTGCTGCCCCGGGCAGCCTCGCTGTTCCAGCGCGAAGGTTCGCCCCGCCGGCAGGTCCGTCCTACCCGCTGGGCGAACCTCTCGCTGCTCCACGCCGATGACAGCCTGCGCACCCTGCCCATGCAGCTCGCCCGCCTCGGCCGCCGCAACCGGCTGGCCTCGCTCGGACGCGAACTGCTCAATGATCACCAGCGCCTGGTGCTCGATTGCCCGCCGCACCAGAACGAGGTGAGCGAGCAGGTCATCACCGCGGCGGACCTGATCGTCGTGCCCCTGCCACCCTCGCCGCTGGCCGCGCGCGCGCTCGACCTGCTGGTGCGCGACATCGCCCGGATTGACCGCCGCCATGCCCCGATCCTGCCGCTGATCTCGATGTACGACCCGCGCCGCAAGGCCCACCGCGAGGCGCGCGAGGGGACCATGGCGCGGTTCCCGGTGATCCCGCAGTCAAGCCAGATTGAGCAGGCAGCCTTCCGGCGTGAGCCGGTTGGTGCCTTTGCCGGGGGATCGGCAGCCGGGCAGGCGCTCGGGCAGGTCTGGCGCGCCGTGGAGGGCAAGCTGGCCGAGCGCCGTGCCACGCCCGCGCCGGCAGTGGCGGCATGATTGCGGCAATGGCAGCAAGAGGCTAGCCTCTGGCCAGGCAGACTGACCGTTCGTGGGAGTGCGTCCGTGACTGAAGAGCCTTCGCCGCCCGAACCGCTGCCGAGTTCACCGCGCGGGGGGGAGCGGGTCCGCCGTCATCGCCTGTCCACCCGGCTGTGGCACTGGACCAACCTCGTCGCCATCACGATCATGCTGATGAGCGGGCTGATGATCTTCAACGCCCATCCCCGGCTATACTGGGGCAAGTTCGGGGCCAATCCCGATCATGCCTGGCTGGAGGTGACCGACCGGGCCGGACGGGGTGAGCTCCACTTCGCCGACCACGTCTTCGATACGACCGGCCTGATCGGTGTGGCCACCGACGCCCACGGCGTCGTTCAGGCCCAGGCCTTCCCCGGGTGGATCACTATCCCCTCCACCTACAGCCTCGCCGATGCGCGGCTGTGGCACCTCGCCTTTGCCTGGGTGCTCGCCTGCGGCCTGGGCGCCTACCTGCTCTGGTCGCTGGTCAACGGGCACCTGCGCCGCGATCTCCATATCACCCGCGCCGAATGGTCGCCCCGCCACATCCTCGCCGACGTGGTCGATCATGCCCGCCTGCGCTTTCCCACGGGGGCGGCGGCGCTGCGCTACAATGTCCTGCAGAAGCTGGCCTATTGCGGCGTGCTGTTTGGCCTGATCCCGCTGGCGATCCTGACTGGCCTGACCATGTCGCCTGGCTTCAACGCCGTGGCCCCTTTCCTGCTCGACCTGTTCGGCGGCCGCCAGTCGGCGCGCTCGCTCCATTTCATCGCGGCCCTGGGCCTGGTGCTGTTCGTCTTGGTCCACCTGGTCATGGTGGTCCTTGCCGGCCCGCTCAACGAGGTCCGGTCGATGATCACCGGCTGGTACCGCCTCCCGCGCGAGCGGGCGGCCAATGGACCGGAGGAGACTGCCCATGGCTGAGCCTGTTTCACGCCGCGGCCTGCTTGCCCTCGGCACTGCGGGAGCCGGCGCCATGCTGCTCTCCGGGTGCGACCGGCTCAATGGCTCGCCAGCCTTCCGCTCGCTGCTCGACGGCGCGCAAGACGCTCACCGCGCCAGCCAGCGCCTGCTCGGCGGCGGCACCCTCGCGCCCGAATTCACCACGGCCGATCTCTCGCCCAATTTCCGTGCCAACGGCAGCCGCACCGCGGCCGACAATATCGAATGGGCCCGCCATGCCGCCACCGGCTTTGCCCAGTGGCAATTGCGGGTCGATGGGCTGGTCCTGCGCCCCCTCGATCTCTCGCTGGAGCGGCTGCGGTCCCTGCCCCAGCGCACCCAGGTCACCCGGCACGACTGCGTCGAGGGATGGAGCGCGATCGGGCAGTGGACTGGCCCGCAGCTGGCCACGATCCTCAAGGCCGCCGGCCTGCTGCCTGCCGCCCGCTACCTCGTCTTCCACTGTGCCGACCGGTTCGGCGGCGCGGCGCCCTACTACGAATCGATCGACCTGATGGACGGCTTCCACCCGCAGACGATCCTCGCCCACACCATGAACGGCGCCCCCCTTGCCGTCGAACACGGCGCGCCCGTCCGCCTCAGGGTGGAGCGCCAGCTCGGCTACAAGCAGGCCAAGTACGTTGAACGGATCGAGGCGCGCGCCACCCTCGCCGGGCTCCACGGCGGCAAGGGCGGGTTCTGGGAAGACCGGGCGGACTATGCCTGGTACGCTGGCATATAGCTGAAGCCGGTCAGGCCGGGGGCCGGAACTGCGGCGGGACCGCGTCGGCGGGGACGTCGCTCCCCGGCGAGCGCCACATGAAGTCGACCTGCCGGTGTGCGATCAGCCACTCCCCGTCCACCCGCACGTAACGGTCGGTATAGAACCCGGTGTGATCGACCCCGATCTGGGTGATCACGATCCAGTAGACCAGGCCCGAGGCCCGGTCGGGCGCGTCCAGCGTGATGCGCGTGGTGGTCACGTGGTGGCGGCGGAACAGCGGACCGGTAGCAGGCGCCCCGCCCGTACTGCGCCCGGCCTTCCATGCGTGGATCGCCTCGCGGCCGACGAACCTGTGACCGAAGACCTCGATGACTCCGTCCAGCGCGAAGACGCCGGCATAGCCCTCGGCATCCTCGGCGTCACCGTTGTGGTTATAGCGGGCGATGAGGTCGCGGATTTCGATCTGGGCGGCCACTTCTTCTTGGGTCATCGTTATCTCCCGCTGGTCAGGGTTGGTTCTGAATTAACGCGATGCCAATGGATGTTGGCCTAACCGGCCCGCGGGCGCTAGTCTTGCCCGACCGATCACAGGGTGGACTTCGGCGGATCATGCAGGTTCTCGTCACCGGCGCGGCCGGCTTCATCGGCTTCCATCTCGCCCGTGCGCTCCTCGCCCGGGGTGACAGCGTCGTCGGGGTCGACAACTGCAACGATTACTATGATCCCGCCCTCAAGGAGGCGCGCCTGGCGCTCCTGCGCGCGGAAGGCGCCGGCCGGTTCGTCTTCCTCGAGCATGATATCGCCGACCAGCCCGGCCTTGCTGCCGCCCTGGCGCACTGCCGGTTCGAGCGGATCGTCCATCTCGCGGCCCAGGCGGGGGTCCGCTACAGCATCGAAAACCCCCACGCCTACGTACAGTCGAACCTCGTCGGCCATCTCAACGTGCTCGAGATCGCGCGCCAGCGGCAGGTCGCCCATATGGTCTATGCCAGCTCCTCGTCGGTCTACGGAGGCAATGCCAAGGTGCCCTTCGCGGTGGAGGACCGCGCCGATCACCCGGTCTCGCTCTATGCCGCGACGAAGCGCGCCGACGAGCTGATGAGCGAAACCTACGCCCACCTCTACCGTATCCCGCTGACCGGTCTCAGGTTCTTTACCGTCTATGGCCCTTGGGGCCGCCCCGACATGATGCTCTGGATCTTCACGAAGAAGCTCTACGCGGGCGAGCCCCTGCCGGTGTTCAATCAGGGCGACATGTGGCGCGATTTCACCTTCATCGACGATATCGTCGCAGGGGTCATCGCCAGCCTCGACCATCCCCCGCCCGACGACGGCGCGGAAAAGGCCGGCGGCAGCAAGGCCCCGCACCGGCTCTACAACATCGGCAATCACCGCTCCGAACACCTGATGAAGGTGATTGGCCTGCTGGAGGATGCGACCGGGATCACGCCGAAACTGGACCTGCAGCCGATGCAGCCCGGCGACGTGCCGCGCACCTACGCCGACATCGATGCGATCAGCCGCGACCTCGGCTATGCGCCGACGACCAGTATCGAGACCGGGGTTCCCGCCTTCGTTGGGTGGTACAAGGCTTACCACCACCTCTGATTTCCTCCCTTCATGTGGGGCGAAGTCGAGATAGGCCGCGCGCGGTGTCGAACGGGAATGGAAGGCGGATAAGTCCAGCGATCGCCTTGCCCCCGCCGCGCCAAACGGGAATCACCGCCCCATGACGATTCTCTCCGACCGCTGGATTCGCAACGAAGCCCTCCATAACGGGATGATCGAGCCCTTCGTGGAGCGCCAGCAGCGCGCCAGTAAAACCGGGGGGGACTGCATTTCCTACGGCCTGTCTTCCTACGGATACGACGCCCGCGTGGCCGATGAGTTCAAGATCTTCACCAACGTCGACAGCGCCGTGGTCGATCCGAAGGATTTCTCGACCAATTCTTTCGTCGATCGCAAGACCGACGTCTGCGTGATCCCACCCAACTCCTTCGCGCTCGCCCGGACCGTCGAATATTTCCGCATCCCGCGCGACGTGCTGGTGATCTGCCTCGGCAAGAGCACCTATGCCCGCTGCGGGATCATCGTGAACGTCACCCCGCTCGAGCCGGAGTGGGAAGGCCACGTCACCCTCGAATTCTCGAACACCACCCCGCTCCCCGCCAAGATCTACGCGAACGAGGGCGCCTGCCAGTTCCTGTTCCTGAAGGGCAACGAACCCTGCGAGGTCAGCTATGCCGACCGCTCCGGCAAATACATGGGCCAGCGCGGGGTGACGCTGCCGAAGTTGTGAGGAAAGGCTATTCGGTTATTCCGGTGCCTCAAGCCCTCCACGGATGTGCAGGGCGCACCAAGTCAAAGGAACCAAACCCTTTCCCAGCCGCTCCCCCCACACACCAATGGGGAGAGCGCCCATGTCCACCATCGCCGCTGTCATCGGTCGTATACTGGTTGCCCTGCTGTTCGTCGCGTCTGGCATCATGAAGCTGCTGGACCCGGGCCCCGCCGCCGACATGATCCGTTCGGTCGGGCTCAGCCCCGCGCTGACCATTCCCGTGGCGCTGTTCGAAATCGTGCTCGGACTCGCCCTGGCCCTCGGCATGGCCACGCGTCTGGCCTCGCTCCTGCTGGCGGCATTCACCGTCCTCACCATACTTTTCTTCCACAACCAGTTCGCCGATCCGGCGCAGCTGCCCACGATCCTGCTCCACGTGGCCCTGGTCGGCGGCCTTCTCGGGATCTTCGCGCACAGCCAGATCTGGTGGTCGTTCGATGCCCTGCGCCGCCGCCGCCGCGAGGACGAGCTGGCCCACGATGCCGATGAGCGCGCGCGTCAGGCCGAACTGCGGGCTGAGCGGGCGGAGGGCCGCGCCGAAGCCCATGGCGACCGGGTCGTCACCCAGGACGGCACTGTCGTGCACCGCCGCCGCTGGTTCTGGCACTAGCCGTTCATGTCCACGCGGGAGAGTTTGCGTGCCGCCGCCCGCCTGCTAACCCGGGCGGGTGAGCGGCTTCCTCTTCGCCCTGATTGCCTGCCTCGTCGCCAGCCTCGGCGCGCGCGACCAGGTGCTCGTCGCGCGGGTGACTGAGGGGCAGGGCCCGCGACCGATGCTGCTCGGCATCGCCCTGCTGGCTGCCTGCGCTACCGCCGCCTTTGCCGCCTGGGCCGGAGCGCGCCTCTTGCCGGAGCTGGCGCCGCCGCTGCGGCTCGTCGTCACCGCCGTGGTGCTCGTGCTGGCGGGCGGCGAGATGCTCCTGCTCGGCCCCGGGCGCGCACCGGCGGAGCCGACCCGCTCGCTTGCCGCCGCCTTCATCGTCCTCGCCGCGCAGCAGGTTACCGACAGCGCTCGCCTTCTCGTCCTTGCCCTTGCGGTGGGCACGGCTGCGCCAGTGCCGGCGGGGCTGGGCGGGGCGCTCGGCAGTGGCGCGACGCTGGTCGCCGCCTGGCTAGCGCCGGATCTCCCGTCACGCCTGCGCCTTCCGCGGCGGGTCAGCGGCGTCATTCTCGCCCTGCTCGGGCTTGGGCTGCTCGCCCGACAAGTAATCGCCTGAAGCGATCTCTAACAGAGAAATTCATCGGGAACGCGATTAGCGCGACAGGCGTATAGCCCTTCGTACCGGCAACCCGCCACGAAGAGGACTTCCCCATGGGTGACAATGCTCGCACCGCCCACGTCGCCAACCTCAACGGTCTCCTGGCCGATGCGTTCGCGCTCTACATCAAGACCAAGAACTTCCACTGGCATGTGAAGGGTCCCCACTTCCGCGACCTGCACCTGCTGTTCGACGAGCAGGCCACCGAGATCCTTGCCCTCACCGACCTGATCGGCGAGCGCGTCCGCAAGAACGGGGCGGCCACCCACACCTCGCTCGGCTCGCTCGAGCGCGCGACCCACGTCGCCCCGCAGGACCGGACCGATCTCGATGCCGCCGCGATGATCGATGAACTCATCGCCGATAACGAGACCTTCCTTGCCCGCCTGCGCGAGACCAAGGCGACGGCCGGCGAAGTCGGCGACAACGCCACCGACGGTATCGTCGACGACTGGACCGACCAGTGCGAGCAGCGCATCTGGTTCCTCAAGCAAACGGCGGCGTAATCGACTAATTAATCCCGTTCCTCCCGAGCGAAGTCGAGGGACTATGCCGAGCGACAGCGAGGCTGCGGCGGTGCAGGTTCTCGCTTCGCTCGAATTAGTTCCTCGACTTCGGCCACTTGGGCCGAAGTTTATCCTGAGCTTGTCGAAGGGCTCGGGAGGAGCGGATCGGAAAGGGTCTTGCCCCCGCATAGCATTGCACACCGTTCCGCCGCCGCCCGCTCGATGCTAGGGTCCCGCCATGGCCATCACCCTGATCGACAACACCCCGGATCCAGCCATCGCCGAATGGCTCGCCGAGCGCCTGCTCGTGGCGATAGGTCGCGCCGAGGCGGTCGGAACCGGCGGCATCGCCATCACCGTCCCCGGCGGCTCGACCCCGTTTCCCATCCTCGCCGATCTGGCCGCCCGGCCGCTGCCATGGGACCGCGTCACCGTCTGGCCGGGGGATGACCGGATCGTCCCCGAAGACCATCCGGCCAGCAATGTCGGTCGCATCCGTGCCCTGCTCGAACCGGCCGGCGCGCGGATTGAAGCCCTGTCCGCCGGGGCCATCCCGCCCCGGTTTGCTCTGGCCTGGCTCGGTATGGGCGGCGATGGCCATATTGCCTCGCTGTTCCCCAACACCGATCCCCGCGCCGATGCTGCGCGGCAGGTCATCCGGCTCACGCCCGATCCGCTCCCGCCCGAGGCACCGTTTGACCGGCTGAGCCTGACCATCCCGGCCCTCATCGCCAGCGACGCCCTGCTGTTCGTGATCCGCGGGGGTGATAAGCGGGTCCTGTTCGAGGCCGCCGCATCCGGGGCGGGCCTGCCGGCGCACGACCTGCCGGTCGGCCGGCTGCTGGCCGCCGCCGCCCATCACTCCCCGCCTGTTCCGGTCACCTGCTTCTGTTGATCCATCGCCTTCCCGCGCCGCTCCACGTGGCGGGCCTGCGCCTCGCCCATGCCGTGCGGCGGCGCTGGTGGTGGCTGCGCTGGCGGCTGCTGGGCCGGACGGTGCGCGGCTGCCGGGTGCTCGTGTTCGACAGCGAGGAGCGTCTGCTGCTGATCCGCCATTCCTACGGCAAGCCGCATTGGACCTTGCCGGGCGGCGGCATCGGCCGCGGTGAGGATATCCTCGCCGCCGCCGCCCGCGAGGTGCATGAGGAATGCGCCTGCCGCCTCATTGAGGTAATGGCCCTGGGCGAGGGGGACGACGTCGCCGACGGCCTGCACCAGGTTCATCTCGTCGCCGGGTGGACCTGCGATACGGCCATGGCCGACGGGCGCGAGATCGTCGCGGCCCGGTTCTTCGCCCTGACAGAGCTGCCGGAGCCGCTCTCCGAAAAACTCGCGGCGCGGCTGCCCGGCTATCTCACCAGAGCGAAAGCTGCGCGGGCGGTGCGGCTGGGTTAGCCTCCGGACGCCCCAGGTCCTGGCCCACCAGCGATCCCAGCGTCAGCCCCATCAGCCGCACCGGCTGCGGCAGGGGCAGCAGGTCGGCGAGCAGCTCATGACCGAGCCGGGCAAACTCGGCCTTGCCCGAAATCGGCTGCGGCAAGGACCGGGCGCGGGTGATCGTGGTAAAATCGCTGTGGCGCAGCTTGAGCGTCACCGTCCGCCCCTCCGCCCGGCTGCGCTCGACCCGTTCCCACACGATCTCGACGATGGTGTCGAGCGTCTCGCGCAGCATCGGACCGGACGAGATGTCGTGATGAAACGTCCGCTCCCCGCCGATCGACTTGCGCGGCCGGTCCGCGCGCACTTGCCGCAGGTCGATGCCGCGCGCGGCCCGATAGAGATAGTCGGCCAGGCTGCCGAAGTTCGCCCGCAGGAACGCGAGGTCGCGCCCGCGCAGGTCGGCGCCGGTGTGGATGCCCAGCGCGGCCATCTTCTCGGCGCCCTTGGGGCCCACCCCGTGGAACCGCTTGACCGGCAGCCCGGCCACGAAGTGGGCGCCCTCGCCGGGGCGGATGACGCACAGGCCATCTGGCTTGTTCTGGTCGCTGGCGAGCTTGGCGATGAACTTGTTGTAGGAAACCCCCGCACTCGCGGTGAGGCCCGTCTCCGCCCGGATGCGGGCGCGGATGAGCTCGGCAATCCGCGTGGCCGAGCCGATCCCGCGCACGTCCTCGGTCACGTCGAGATAGGCCTCGTCGAGGCTGAGCGGCTCTACGTGGGGCGTATAGTCCCGAAAGATCGCGCGAATCTGCTGCGACACTTCGCGGTAGACGTCGAACCGCGGCTTGCGGAAGATCAGCTCGGGGCAGAGCCGCAGCGCCTTGGCCGAGGCCATCGCCGAGCGCACGCCGAAGGTCCGAGCCTCGTAGCTTGCCGCGGCGACCACCCCGCGCTCCCCGGCAAAGCCCACCGCCACCGGCTTGCCGCGCAATTCCGGCTCGTCACGTTGCTCGACGCTGGCGAAGAAGGCATCCATGTCGACATGGATGATCTTGCGCAGGCCAAGGGCCCGGTCGCCAGCATCGCCATTGCCGTCCATTTCGCCATTTTGGTCGTCAGCTGGGGTCATTGCCCCATCATATGACGCGCGCGCGGCATGGTGGGGTGAAAAAATGTCAGGGCAGGGGTGGCACTTGCGGGTGGAAGTGGCCAATAGGGCGGCCAATGGCTCTCTCCTCCGAAGCAAGGCCAGCCCAGCCCTTTCCCATCGGCAAGCGCGAACTCGTCGCCATGCTGGCGCTTGCCCAGGCGCTGCAGGCGCTGGCGATCGATTCGATGTTGCCGGGCCTGGCCTACATTGCTGCCGATCTCGGGGTGAGCGATCCCAACCGGCGCCAGCTGGTGGTCGGGGTGTTCCTGATCGGGGTCGGCTGCGGGGCCCTGTTTCCGGGAACCCTGGCCGATCGCTTTGGCCGCAAGCCGATCCTGCTCGGCACGATCGTGGCGTATGCCGTGCTCTGCGCGGCCTGCTCCGTCGCGCAGGATTTCACCATCCTGATCGTGTTCCGGTTCCTGTGCGGACTGCTTTCGGGGGGCCTCGCTGCCCTGGGCAGCGCGATCATTCGCGACCGCTTCGAGGGTGACCGGATGGCCAGCCTCCAGTCGCTGATCTTCACCGTCTTCATGGTCGTGCCGATCCTCGCGCCCACGATCGGGCAGGCCATGCTGCTGCTTGGCGGGTGGCGCTGGATCTTCGGCGGCATGGCCATCATGGGCTTCGCCATGGCCATCTGGGTGTCGCTGCGCCTGCCCGAAACGCTCGATCCCGCCAATCGCCAGCCGATCACCATCTCGCGGATCTTCGGCAGCACCGGTGAAGTCCTGCTGTGCCGCCCGTCGATCGGCTATGTCATTGCCGGCGCGCTGATCATGGGCGTGATGTGGGGCTATATCCAGTCGTGCCAGCAGCTTCTGGGCGAGCATTTCGGCGCGGGCGCAGCCTTTCCCATCGTGTTCGGCGGCATGGCCACGTTCCTTGCCGCGGGCAATTTCGGCAACTCGCGCCTGGTCATGCGCTTCGGCGCCCGGCGGACGGGCCACACCGGCCTGCTGCTCTACGCGCTGACCGCCTTCGCGCAGTACCTCCTCGCCCACACCGGCCATGAAACCCTGTGGCAGTTCATCCCACTGATGGCCCTCAACATGCTGTTCGGCAGCTTCATCGGCGCGAATTTTGCCTCGATCTCCCTGCAGCCCTTCGCGCACATTGCCGGTGCCGCCGCGTCGCTCCAGCTGTTCCTGCGCACGATCACTGCGTCGCTGATCGGCGCCGCCATCGGCCAGGCCTACGACCAGAGCGCGCGGCCCCTGTCGAGCGCGATGGTCCTGTGCTCGCTCACCGCGCTTGGCCTTGTGCTGTTCAGCGAGCGGGGCCGCCTGTTTCGCCGGCTCAATCCGCCCCACGCGCCGTTGCCACACCCCTGACCGGGCTTGCCCGCGCCGCCAGCTCCCTGCGTGACAGGCGGGGGCGGGCGCTTTCATCGCTCCTCCGGCCAAGTGCGGCCAGCAACCCCGTGGCAACATGGCCGAGCTTCGCCGCCGTTCCGGTTCGTACCCGCTGGTCCCACGCGTGTGCGCCCGCTCCGGCGACCCTGCGCGCAATGGCGCCATAGATTCCCGCGGCCGCGAGCACCGCCCAGCGCTGGCGAAAGCGCAACCGCGCCGCGCCAGTCCGCGCCGAGGCCTCGTAGGCCGCGGCCAGCTGTGCCAGCCGCGCGGCCATTGCCGCAAGGGCCGGGCGGAAGGGCGGCTTCAGCTGCTCGCCCGGGGGGATATCTGCCTCCGCCAGCCACTCCGCGGGGAGATAGCAGCGTCCGGCGCGATCGTCCTCGGCAAGGTCGCGCGCGATGTTGCCGAGCTGGAAGGCGATGCCGAGGTCGCAGGCCCGGCCGAGCGTGTCGTCGTCGCTGGCCGCGACCCCCATCACCGCCGCCATCATTACGCCCACGGCGCCGGCCACGTGGTAGCAGTAGACCAGCATGTCGGCCTCCGAACGGGGCTGCCAGTCGGCTGCGTCGAGCGCGAAGCCGGCGATCACGTCGTCCGCCATATCCGCGTCGAGCCCGCATTCTCGGGCCACTACGGCGAAGCAGTCGAAGCTCGCGTTGCCCGTCGGCTCGCCGGCGAGGGCAAGGGCGGTCAGCCGCCGGATCTTTGCCAGCCGCTCGTCCGCTCCGCGCTGGTCGCCAAGGGCGCCGCCCATGTCCTGCGCATCGGCGATGTCGTCGCATTCCCGGCACCAGGCATAAAGCAGCCAGACCCGCTCGCGTGTTTGCCGGTCGAACAGGCGCGAGGCCGCCGCAAAGCTCTTCGATCCGCGGGCAATGACCGAGCGCGCGTGGGCAACGAGTTCTCCCCTCCGGCCTGC
>DASTGC010000349.1:0-6886 GCA_035719485.1 Novosphingobium sp. | reverse complement strand
TGGTCATGGCTTGTAATCCGGCAGCTTGGACCCGCCGATGACCGAGCCCGCGCCCTGATCATCGATCTTCTCCGTGATGTTGCGCAGCGCGCGGGTGGTCTCGCGCAGGTCGCGGATCGCGGCCTCGGCGGCGGGCAGCGTGGTTTCCGACAACTGCCGCGCGGCCGGCCGGGCCTCGCCCACGGCGGCGTTGAGCGTATCGGCCGCCTTCTGCGCCGAGGCGAGGGTCTGGCGCAGCTGGGCGGCGAGCGTGGTGGTGGCCTGGCGCAGGGTGACCTGGAGTTCGGCGAGGGTGCGCTGCACTTCCGGAGAGGCATCGGCGAGGTGCGCGGTCATCCGGTCGGTATTGGCGAGGATGTGGGTGATGGACCGCTGGTTCTCGTCCGACAGCAATTGCGTCAGCCGCTCGGTCAGCGTGGCCAGCCGTTCAAGCAGGAGCGGCGCGTTGTTGAGCAGGGCGCCGAGGCCGCCGCGCTTGGTCGGGATCACCGGAGCGCCTTCCGGGCCCGGCTCGGTGATCGGCGGCGCGCCCTTGACCGCGCCCTCGAGCAGCAGCGAGGACACGCCGGTGAAGCTGCCCTGGATCGTGGCGGTGGTGCCCTGGAGGACGGGGATCTTCTTATCAACCTTGATCCGCACCCGCACGAAGGAGGGATCGCGCGGCCACAGCTCGATCTTGTCGATCTGCCCGGCCGGGACGCCGGCGAAGGTGACCTGCGCGCCCTTGGCCAGGCCATCGACCGACTGCTTGAAGAAGATGTCATAGGGCTGCTGGTCGCCCTCGCCCACGCGGGTGATCCACAGGACGAAGGCGGCGACCAGCGCGATCAGCGCCAGCGTGATCGCCCCCACCCAGACGTGATTGGCCCTTGTTTCCATGTGCTAGGCCTGGTCCCCTGTTGCAGCCGGAGCAACAAAACGCTCCCGGCTGTCACGCGCGGCCCTGCCCCGGGGCCCGTTGAAGTATTCCTGTATCCACGGATGATCCGTGGCAAGCAGTTCCGGTATAGTGCCGATCGCGATGACCTTGCCATCGGCCAGCACGGCGACGCGGTCGCAGATCTCGTAGAGCGTGTCGAGATCGTGGGTGATGAGGAAAACGGTGAGGCCCAGCGTCTCCTGCAGTTCGCGCGTCAGCGCGTCGAAGGCGGCGGCGCTGATCGGGTCGAGCCCGGCGGTGGGCTCATCCAGGAACAGCAGTTCGGGATCGAGCGCGAGGGCGCGGGCGAGGCCGGCGCGCTTCTTCATGCCGCCCGACAGCTCGGACGGATATTTCGCCGCCGCCTCTTCCGGCAGGCCGGTCAGCATGACCTTGTAGGTGGCGATCTCGTGAAGCAGGTCTGGCGCGATCTCGGGGTAGAACTCCTTCAGCGGAACCTCGACGTTCTCGCCCACGGTGAGCGTTGAAAACAGCGCCCCGCCCTGGAACAGCACGCCCCAGCGGGAGCGGATGTCGATATCATCGTCATCCCGGGCATCGGTGATCGAACGGCCCAGGACCGTGATCGATCCGGCATCGGGGATCTGCAGGCCGATGATCGAGCGCATCAGCACCGACTTGCCGGTACCCGAACCGCCGACAACGCCGAGGATCTCGCCCTTGCGGACCTGGAGATCGAGGCCTTCGTGGATCGTGTGCTCGCCAAAGCGGTTGACCAGGCCCTCGACCACGATCGGGAATTCGGGCGTGGGCTCGGCCCGGTCGGGCACCTCTTCGAGCCGGGGATCTTCGTCGGCCGCGCTCATCCCCAGCCGACCTTGGTGAAGAACACCGCGAAGAAGGCATCGAGGACGATGACCATGAAGATCGCCTGGACCACGGCCATGGTGGTCTTGAGGCCGACCTCCTCGGCATTGGCGCGCACGTTCATGCCCTGGTAGCAGCCGCAAAGCGCGACGATCAGACCGAAGAACGGCGCCTTGACCAGGCCAACCCAGAGGTCGCGGATCGGCACGACCTCCTGGATGCGCATGAGGAAGGTCATGAACGGAATGCCCAGGACGAAATTGGAAATGAACGCGCCGCCGATGATGGCGAGGACCGCGGCGTAGAAGCCGAGGAGCGGCATCATCAGCACGGCCGCGACGATCCGCGGCAGGACCAGCGCCTCGACCGGGGAGACCCCGATGGTGCGCATGGCGTCGACCTCCTCGGTCAGCTTCATCGTGCCGATCTGGGCGGCGAAGGCCGAGCCCGAGCGGCCCGCCACCATGATCGCGGTCATCAGCACGCCCAGTTCGCGCATGGCGAGGCGGCCGGTGAGGTTGACCGTATAGACCTCGGCCCCGAACTGCTCGAGCTGGACCGCGCCCTGCTGGGCGATGACGATGCCGACGAGGAAGCTCATCAGGCCGATGATGCCGAGCGCGGAGACGCCGACAAGTTCGGCCTGGCGGACGACCGAGCGGACCCTGAAGCGGCTGGGCTGGCGGATCGTCTGCCCGAACGCGACGACGATCTGGCCAAGGAAGGCAATGATCCCGACCGAGCCGTGGCCGATCGAGGTGACGAGAGTGCCCACTGCCTCGGGAACGCGCTCGAGCAGTTCGGGCCGGGGCGCGGCCACTTCGGCGACGGCGCCGGTGCCGCTGACGGCCTGGATCAGGCGGCGGGCCTCGTCGCTCTCACCCGTGATCTTCGCCGCGCCGCAGCCCGAGAGGCGCCAGGCGATCCATGCGCCGACCGTATCGATTGCGGTGACGCCGGAGAGGTCCACCTTTGCGACGTTTTCGAGCGGGCGCAACTGCTGGTCGAGCGCGCCGACGCGGCTCACGGTCATGGGTCCCGACAGCGCCACCGTGGTGCCGCCAGCATCCTCGTGGATGGTGTATTCGGCCAGTTGCCTCATGCCGGAGGGGTCATGCCGGGAAACAGGCCCGGCGACAAGGGCGGCGAACCGTTGGCCGACGACCGGCACCGGGCCGTCCTTTGGGTTGCACGCAGGGGGAGCGGCTGGCAAAGCGCGCTGCCATGACCGCCAGCACACTCGACAAGACCTTCGATCCTGCCGCCATCGAGGCGAAGTGGTATGCCCATTGGGAAGGCAACGGCCTGTTCCGCCCGGAGCGCCCGGAGGCCCAGCCCTACACCATCGTCAATCCCCCGCCGAACGTCACCGGATCGCTGCACATCGGCCATGCGCTGGATAACACGCTGCAGGACATTCTGATCCGCTACGAACGTTTACGGGGGAAGGACGCGCTGTGGGTGGTCGGCACCGACCATGCCGGGATCGCCACGCAGATGGTGGTCGAGCGGCAGATGGAAGCGCGCCAGGACAAGCGCACGAACTATTCGCGCGAAGCCTTCATCGAGAAGGTGTGGGAGTGGAAGGCCGAGAGCGGGGGCACGATCACCCGCCAGCTGCGCCGCCTCGGCTGCTCGATGGACTGGTCCAGAGAGCAGTTCACCATGGACCCGCACTTCACCCGCGCCGTGGTGAAGGTGTTCGTCGACCTCTACAACGAGGGGCTGATCTACCGCGACAAGCGGCTGGTGAACTGGGATCCCAAGCTCAAGACCGCGATCAGCGACCTCGAGGTGGAGACGCGCGAGACCAAGGGCGGGTTCTGGCACTTCAAGTATCCGCTGGCCGACGGCGTGACGCGCGACGACGGGCTGGACTACATCGAGGTGGCGACCACGCGGCCGGAGACCATGCTGGCCGACATGGCCGTGGCGGTTCACCCCGAGGACCCGCGCTACAAGAGCGTCATCGGCAAGGAGATTGTCCAGCCGCTGACCGGGCGGCGCCTGCGCGTCGTGGCCGACGAGCATGCCGATCCGGAACTCGGCTCGGGCGCGGTGAAGATCACGCCGGGGCACGATTTCAACGACTTCGAGGTCGGCAAGCGCGCCGGGATCAGGGCGGCGGACATGCTCAACATGTTCGATGCCGAGGCGAAGGTGGTGCAGACCGCGGACGGGCTCGTGCCGGGCAAGTACCTCGGGCGCGACCGGTTCGAGGTCCGCGAGATGATCGTCGCCGACATGAAGGCGGCGGGGATGCTGATCCCGCACGTAACGAAGGACAAGGAGGGCAACGAAGTCCTCCACGACGCCGAGCCGCGCACGATCCAGACGCCCTATGGCGACCGCGGCGGCGTGGTGATCGAGCCGTGGCTGACCGACCAGTGGTATGTCGATGCCGAGACCTTGGCCAAGCCGGCGATCGAAGCCGTGCGCAGCGGCGCGATCGAGATCGTGCCGAAAAGCTGGGAAAAGACTTTCTTCAACTGGATGGAGAATATCCAGCCGTGGTGCGTCAGCCGCCAGCTGTGGTGGGGTCACCGGATCCCGGCGTGGTATGCGGACGATGGCGAGGTTTTCGTCGCCGAGACCGAGGAGGCCGCACAGGCCCTCGCCGGCAACAAGGCGCTGACCCGCGACGATGACGTGCTCGACACCTGGTTCTCCTCCGCCCTGTGGCCCTTCGCCACGCTGGGCTGGCCTGAATCCTCCCCATCGCCGGATGGGGAGGGGGACCATGCGCAGCATGGTGGAGGGGTATCCTACAAGCTCCCGGCCAGGACCAACGCCTCGGTTCTGCGCGCGAAAGCCATGCGACGCGCCATGTCGCCATCGGAAACCATGCTCTGGAACGCCCTGCGCGAGCGTCCCGGGGGATACAAGTTCCGCCGTCAGCACCCGGCGGGCGACTATGTACTCGACTTCTTCTGCCCTGCTGCCGGACTGGCGATTGAAATCGATGGAGACGCCCATGATCGCGGCGACCGGCCAGAGCGTGATGCGCAGCGCGACGCTTTCCTGCGCGAGTGCGGGGTAGAGACCTTGCGCATTCCGGCGCGCGAGGTCTTTTCGGACGTTGAGGCGGTTGTGGCGCAAATCGTCGCTGGGGCGGGAGAAAGAGTACCCCTCCACCATCCTGCGGATGGTCCCCCTCCCCGGCACGCCGGGGAGGAATCATTGCTCTCGCGCCACTATCCCAACGACGTGCTCGTCTCGGGCTTCGACATCCTGTTCTTCTGGGATGCGCGAATGGCGATGCAGGGGCTGCACTTCATGAAGGAAGTGCCGTGGAAACGGCTTTACCTGCACGGGCTGGTGCGCGCAGCGGACGGGCAGAAGATGTCCAAGTCCAAGGGCAACGTGGTCGACCCGCTCGGCCTCATCGACCAGTATGGCGCGGACGCGCTGAGGTTCTTCATGGCGGCCATGGAAAGCCAGGGCCGCGACGTGAAGATGGATGAGAAGCGGGTCGAGGGCTATCGCAACTTCGCGACCAAGCTGTGGAACGCCGCGCGGTTCTGCCAGTCGAACGGCATCGGCGGCTCGGCTTCGGTCGCCGCGCCGGCGGCGACCAGCGCGGTCAACAAGTGGATCATCGGCGAGGTGGTGGAAACGGTCGCCGCGCTTGACCAGGCCATGGCCGACCTGCGCTTCGACGCCGCCGCCAACACGATCTACCACTTCGTGTGGGACAGCTTCTGCGACTGGTATATCGAGCTGATCAAGGGATCGTTCGACGAGGAGACGAAGGCCGTCGCCGGCTGGGTGCTCGACCAGATCCTCGTCATGCTCCACCCGTTCATGCCCTTCGTCACCGAGGAGCTGTGGAACGCGCTGGCCGAGCGGCCCTATGAGCTGATCGTGGCCCAGTGGCCGCAGCCGGGGGCGGTGGTCGACGGCGCAGCAAAGGCCGAGGTGGATTGGCTGATCCGAACCGTGAGCGGAATTCGAGCGGCTCGAAACGAAGTCAATGTGCCTGCAGGCGCGCGAGTGACTGTAGGTGTCAGCGATGCGCAGCCTGAGGTGCATCAATGGATCGAGCGAAACTATGACGCCTTGAAACGTCTTGCGCGGCTGCAGATGATGACGAATGATCCCATGCCTGTCCAAGGCTCGGTGGTCATAAGTCAGCCGGAAGCCACATACTTGATTCCCTTGGAAGGATTCATCGACATCGCCGCCGAGAAGGCCCGGCTGGAGAAGGCGCTCGCGGTTTCGGAAAAAGAAGCCAAGAGCCTCGAAGGGCGGCTGGGCAATCCGTCGTTCGTGGAAAAGGCCAAGCCCGAGGCAGTCGAGAAGGCCCGCGCGGATCATGCGTTGCACGCCGCCGAGGCGGAGCGCCTCAGGGCGGCGCTGGCGCGGTTGGGCTAGGCCTACCCATGACCCGTTCCTCCCGAGCTTGTCGAGGGATTATGCCGAGCGTCAGCGAGGCTGCGGCGTTGCCGGTTCTCGCTCCGCTCGAAATAGTCCCTCGACAAGCTCGGGAGGAACGGGTGGAGAAATCACGCTCGCGCCCGCCGCCGGATCAGCCGCAGGTAGGTATCGGCCACGACCTGGTTGATCCGGTCCCACGAAAAATCGCGGCTGCGCGCTTCCCCGGCCGCGCCATGCTCGGCGCGCAGGGCCGGGTCGGCGATATAGGCCTCCAGCGCATCGGCATATTCGCGGATCGCGCCGGGGCGGATCAGGCGGCCGGAGCGGTTGTCATAGACCAGGCTCTCGCTGCCCGTGGCGGCGGCGACGACCACCGGCAGGCCGCTCGCCATGGCCTCCAGCGTCACGTTGCCGAAGGTCTCGGTGATCGAAGGGAAGAACAGTACGTCCATGGAGGCGACCGCCCGGGCGAGGTCCCCGCCCGACTGGAACCCGGCGAAGATCGCCTGCGGCACCCGCGCCTCGAACCACTCGCGCGCCGGACCGTCGCCGACGATCAGCACGCGGTGGGCCACGCCCCGGCGCGTGAGCTCGTCGATGGCGTCGGAGAAAACGTCGAGTCCCTTTTCCATGACCAGCCGGCTGAAGAAGCCGACCACCACTTCCTCGTCGCCGATCCCCAGCAAGCGCCGCCAAGCCATGTCGCGCCGCGCCGGATCGAAGATCTCGCGGTCCACCCCGCGCGACCAGATGTCGATGTCG
>DASTGC010000348.1:0-4085 GCA_035719485.1 Novosphingobium sp. | reverse complement strand
GTGAAGTTCCCACCGGTCATCTGCAAGCCATTGCCGGCTCGGTCAGGCGGGCCGCCCGTGCTATTCGGCGTTCCCAATTCGCCCGATCATCTCAAAGTTGCCGCCCGCCATTACGATGGCTGGATCGCCAATGGCGCGGGCCCCGGCAGTATCGCTAAGGGGCGCGACATCCTTTATCGCGCGTGTGAGCGCATCGGGCGCGATCCGTCCGAACTGAAGATCTATGCCATGGGGTTCGACATGACCCAGGAGACGCTGGCCGCTTACGAGCGGGCGGGGGTCGATATGGTGGTGGGCGCGCTCTACAATCACCCGGGCACGGCCCTTTCGCTGGAGCAGCGCGCCGAATTGCACAAGCATATGGTCTACGACGCTGTGCCGATCCCGGAACATACGCTCGACGTCCTCGACAAGTTGGCCAGGCTGTCGGGGGTCTCCAGGTGAGCTGATTGACCGATCTGGCGGGCGACGGATGGCGCTGGAATCGACGATCCGAACCGGCTTCCCAAATTCTAACGAAGGTTCTATAGGCAGTCTATCGATGAACCTGACGGCGGTGCCAAATGAATTCTCGCGTTAAGCTCGGACTGAATCTGTACTATTCAGACTCGAAGTTGACATTGCCGATCAAGCAGATCCAGCGGGCCGAGGAGCTTGGCTACGACACGGTCTGGACCGCCGAGGCCTATGGCTCGGATGCGCTGTCGCCGCTCGCCTATGTCGGCGCCCTGACCAGGAAGATCCGGCTTGGCACCGCGGTGTGCCAGCTTGCGGCGCGCACCCCTGCCAACTTTGCCATGACCATCCAGACGATTGACCAGATGGTTGGCGAAGGCCGCCTCATTGCCGGCCTCGGGGTTTCCGGCCCGCAGATCGTGGAAGGTTGGTATGGTCAGCCTTGGGGCAAGCCAAATTACCGGATTCGCGATTATGTCGCCATCGTCCGCAAGATCCTTGCCCGGCAGGAGCCGGTCACGCACGAGGGTAGGGAAATCAATCTTCCGTATCGCGGTGAAGGAGCGACGGGGCTGGGTAAGCCCCTGAAGAGCATCCTCCACGGCAACCCCAATATTCCGATCGTGCTGGGCACGCTCAGTGACGTCAACGTTCGCATGACTGGCGAAATCGCTGACGGCTGGGTTGCAGATACAAAGTGGACCCCGACAACGGCCAAGCGGTTTTCAGCGCTTCTTCAGGAAGGCCTTGCGCGTCGCACGGACGGCAGGACGCTGGAGGATTTCGAGATCCACGGCACCCTTTCGGTCAGTGTCGACAACGACGTGAAAGCCGCGATGGCGCCATTCAAGAAGCAGCTTGCGCTTTACGTTGGCGGCATGGGAGCGAAGGGCAAGAACTTCCACAACGATTCGATGGTTGCCGCCGGCTATGCGGCAGAGGCCCAGCGCATCCAGGAACTGTACCTCGCCGGCCACAAGGAAGAGGCTGAAGCAGCTGTGCCGGACGAATTCGTTGACGATCAGGCCCTGCTCGGGCCGCCCGAGCGCATCAAGGAGCGCTGGAGGGCTTGGGACGATACCGCGTCATACGGGCTGAAGGGCCTGGCGCTGAACAAGCCTACCGATGAGGTGGTCGAGTTGATGGCAAAGGTGGCCGCAGCCTGACATTGGAATGATGCGGCACGGCTGACGGGATTTCATTGTCCCGTAAGTCTTTCGCAATTACGTAATTGGCCGCATTTGCGACCCTTGCGGATTGACAGCAGCCCGGCACGGGTCAGTCCAGCGTGAGGTTGTAGAACTTCGCCGCGTTGCGGAAGAGGATCTTCTCCTGCACTTCCAGGGGTTGATCGCTCAGCCCGCTGTTGATGGCCTGGCTCACACGATCACCGTGCAGGCAGGTGGTGTGGGGGAAGTCGGTTTCGAACGCGATGTTGTCGACGCCGATCCGTTCGAGATACATCGGCTCGAACTTCTCGAACCAGTAGTTGACGATGATCTGGTCGCGGAAATAGTCGCTGGGCAACTTGGTGAACTCCGGCCGGGCCTTGTCCATCCGCGCGATCTTGAAGTGATAATCCAGCGCTTCGAGGCAGAACGGAATGTGGCCCAGCCCGCTCTCGACAATCGCAAAGCGCAGTTCCGGATAACGCGCGGGCACACCGCTGGTGATCAGGTCGCACATCTGGATCCCGGTTTTCATGAAGCTTGTCACGGAGGTGCGGACGTAGTTGCCTTCAAGCCCATCGATCCGGAACCGCTGCGGGTTCATGAAGTCGTCGGCCACATCGCCTCCGCCAGCGTGAAAGCTGATCGGCAGGTTCACGTCACGCGCTGCTTCCCAGACGGGATCCCAGGCTCGATCCCCCAGATAAGGCCAGCCGTGTTCTTGCGGCGCGCAGGACATGGTTAGGCCCATGTGCCCGATCTTGGCGGCGCGATGGATCTCCTTGACGCAGGCATCGATATCCCACAGCGGAAGGCACGCCATCGGGATGAACCGGCTCTTGTCGACCGAAATCCAGTCGATCAGCCAGTCGTTGTAGGCCTGTACCGATTCCACCATGAGTTCGGGCGAGCCCATCTTGGCGAACATGCTCATCAGCACGGCGCCAAGATTTGCATACATCACCGCCGCTCGAACGCCGCTCTCATCCATGGCCTTGAGTCGGGCGCTGGCGTCCCAGGTTGCAGGGTGGGTGTCGGCCAGGGTCGGCGCAATCGAGATGTTGCCGCCCTTCCAGCCCCAATTGGCCGTGCCCCACGCGGAAAACACCGGCTTGTCACCAATATACCAGTAGTCGATCTTCTTGCGCTCATGGTGCTTCACATGGAGGACATGATCGCCGTACTTGCGCGTCGAAATGCGCGAAGTCCACAGGTCGGCCGGTTCTACAACATGGGCATCGGTATCGATGATCAGTCTATCAGCTACGGCGTCCATCAGCTATGCTCCTGGTTGACCTTTCACGATCATCCGGCATCACCGTCCACGATTGCCGCCGGACCGCCGATACCGTCAGGTGGACGATTGCGCTCCAGCGCCGGGCTGGCTTTGATCGCAATCAATATGACGTGACCCCCTGATTTTCCTCCAAGCTTGATTAGAGTCCGCCCATTGGAAGGACGGACAGATGAAGCGAACGAGGTTCACGGAAGAGCAGATCATTGGGGTGCTGAAGGAGGCGGAGGCGGGTGCGAAGACGCTGACCTGGCTCGGCGGCACGGCGTGTCGGAAGCGACGATCTACAACTGGAAGGCCAAGTATGGCGGCCTGGAAGTGTCGGACGCGAAGCGGCTACGGGCGCTGGAAGACGAGAACGCCAAGCTGAAGCGGCTGCTGGCCGAAGCCATGCTCGACAACGCCGGCCTGAAGGATCTTCTGTCAAAAAATTGGTGACGCCCGCTGCCAAGCGAGAGGCGGTCGCGCGTCTTCAGGCGTTCCTGGGGATGAGCGAGCGGCGGGCGTGTCGTGTGATAGGCGCTGACCGGAAGAGCATGCGCTACCGGTCCCAGCGGGATGACGATGCCGAGGTTCGGTCGAAGCTGCGGGAGCTAGCCCAGCAGCGGCGTCGGTTCGGCTATCGCCGGCTGCATATCCTGCTGCGGCGGGAGGGCATCTTGATCAACCGCAAGAAGACCCAGCGGCTGTACCGCGAGGAGAAGCTGGCGGTTCGGCGGCGGCGTAGTCGGCGCCGTGCCATCGGTGCACGGGCACCCGCACCGGTTCTGGCGCTGCCCAACCAGCGCTGGAGCTTGGACTTCGTGCACGATCAGCTCGCGTCAGGCCGTCGGTTCCGGGTTCTGAACATCGTTGATGACGTGACCCGGGAGTGTCTGCGGGCAGTGCCGGATACCTCCATCTCAGGACGCAGGCTGGTGCGCGAACTGGCCGATCTGATCGCCGAGCGCGGCAATCCTGGCATGATTGTCAGCGACAATGGCACGGAACTCACCTCCAATGCCGTGCTCGCCTGGTGCGGTGAGGCCGGGGTGGAGTGGCACTACATCGCGCCAGGCAAGCCGATGCAGAACGGCTACGTCGAGAGCTTCAACGGCCGCATGCGGGATGAGCTACTTCTGTAGTCGGGGCCTTCACGTCAAGCGATTCCAATCCTTAGTCCGGCA
>DASTGC010000347.1:0-2514 GCA_035719485.1 Novosphingobium sp. | reverse complement strand
CCGGAGCACCGGCCACGACGCCTGTTAGCGACCTGTTGACCCGGATGGATTCGGTCGAGGCGCAGCTCGCCCGGCTGACCGCGCAAGGTGAGGAAACCGCCAATCGTGTCGCCCAGATCGAAGCCAAGATAGCGGCTGCTGCCGCGGCGGCAGCGCCGTCGCCGGCGCCTGCTACCGACCCTGCAACTGTTGTAGCGCCTGCACCCGCAGCGGCGCCTGTTGCGGCACCCGTTGCGGCGGTTGCCGTTGCCTCGGTCGCAAATCCGTCTCCGGCCAAGCCTGCTGTAGCACCTGCCAAGCAGGTAGCCGCATCGCCCAAGCCCACTGCGGGACCGGTTAAGCCGTCTCCGCAGCGCCTTGCGGCTGTGCAGAAGATCGAGAAGCCCGCCACCGGCAATGCAGCTGACGACGAATACAGCTACGGTTTCCGACTGTGGGAAGCGAAGTTCTATCCCGAAGCGCAGCAGCAACTCCGGCTCTATGTCGACAAGTATCCCAAGGACGCGAAGATCAGCTTTGGCCGCAATCTCCTTGGGCGGTCCTTCCTCGACGATGGCAAGCCTCGCGAGGCAGCCCCGTGGTTCCTCCAGAACTACCAGGCCGACAAGCGCGGCGCGCGTGCGCCGGACAGCCTGCTGTTGCTGGCAGAATCGATGCGCCAATTGGGCGACACCAATCGCGGCTGCATTGCGCTTGCGGAGTTCTCGCAGGTCTATTCCGCCGAAGCCGGCGGGCGCCTCAAGGTCCAGTATGACGCGACCCACGCCGCCCTTAAGTGTCCCTGAAGAGCAGGTCGGACGGTTCGCGGAAGGGCTGACGCGGCTCTGGCCGCAGGCAGGGGCGGCGCGAGACAGCGGAGCTTGGAGACTGGGACTTGCGGTTTCGGGTGGCCCCGACAGCCTCGCCCTGCTGCTGCTCGCCAGTGCAGCGTTTCCGGGTCGGGTCCATGCAGCCAGCGTCGATCACGGGTTGCGCGCCGAATCCGCAGATGAATGCGACTTTGTCGGGCGCATCTGTGCAGAACTCGGTGTTCCCCACGCTACGCTGCGCGTAACTGTCGCGAATGGAAACCTGCAGGGAGAGGCGCGAATGGCCCGCTATGCCGCTCTGGCCGGTTGGGCTGCCGCCGCCGGGCTGGAGGCGCTTGCCACCGCCCATCATGCCGATGACCAGGCCGAAACGCTGCTGGCGCGCCTGAACCGGGCGAGTGGGGTCGCTGGGCTGGCGGGGGTTCGAAAGACCGGCCGCGTGCCAGGTGCTCAGTTGCCCTTGATCCGACCATTGCTCGACTGGCGGCGCGGCGAACTCGCCGAAGTTATCGCCGCAGCCGGGCTGACGGCGGTAGACGATCCGAGCAACCGCGATCCTCGCTTCGACCGGGTCCGCCTGCGGGCGGCACTCGCAAAGGCCGACTGGCTCGATGTCCCGGCGATTGCCGAAAGTGCGCGGCACATTGCCGAGGCTGACGCGGCGTTGGACTGGGCGACCGCGCGGGAGTGGGAGGAATGCGTGAAACCGGGCCCGCTTGGCAGCTACGTTTACCGGGCCCAGGCGCCGAGGGCGATTGCGCTGCGCGTCATTGGCCTGCTCGTCGCCAGGCTGGATGGCGAACCACCCCGCGGAAGCGCTGTGGCGCGCGTGTTTGATAGCCTCGTTGCCGGACAACCCGTTTCGATTGGCGCATTGGTGGCGCGGCCCGGGCCAGATGGCTGGAGCTTTGCCAAAGCGCCACTGCGAAGCGCTGTCCGTCGCGACGGACCCGCAGCCAGTACGGCCTGATCAGGTGAGCCTTTCGCCGAGGCCGATCAGCTTTCCGCGTGTGATGTAGACCGGCGTGCCGATGCCGGCGATGCCAAACAATCTCTTCGCAAAAGGGGTCGGCACGCCGACGCAGCCGTGGCTGGCATAGCCGTTTTCCACCCGGGTGCCGTGGATCGATACGCCGTCGTTGGTTAGCCGCATCATGTAGGGCATGGGCGCACCGCCGTAGATGTTGGACCGGTGGTCCGCATCCTTCTGCGTGATGGGGAACAGGCCGGTCGGCGTCGGCTTTTCGCTTGTGCCGAGCAGGACGGCCGTGGCCGCGATTTCGTAACCGCCACGGAACACCGAAAGCACACGGGCATCGAGATCGACCGTTACCACCAGCGGACCCGCCGGAACCCCGGCCTCGTCCCAATGCCATTCGCCATAGCGCAGGGGTCCCTCGATCGGGAGGATACGCTTGATGACTAGGGGCGGCACCCCAGGTGCTGGCGAATCAGCGGCAAGCTGGTTCGCGTCGGTCGGTGCAGGTGCAGGTGCAGTCTCAGCCGACGTAGATGCTGACGTTACATGGGCAGGGTCGATCGTAAGCGGCGAGGGGGCGAGTGCGGCAGCATTGCTTATCTCGGCGCGATGGCGTGACCAGTCTGCCACGAGCCCGGCGCCCGCAAGCGTGAGCCCCAGCACGGCCACCACCAAGCCCGTCCAGCCTTCCTTGCGCAATCGCATCTTCAATCACCCCGCCAACCG
>DASTGC010000346.1:0-2504 GCA_035719485.1 Novosphingobium sp. | reverse complement strand
CCGGCGATGGTTGAAACCTTGGCACAAAGAGATCATCCCCTTGGCCCTGTGCGCCGGCAAGAGGTAGCTGTTCTCTTTGTTGATATCGTCGGATTTGTCGCGATCAGCGAGAATCTGGCGCCTGAGCGTGTCGTTGCACTTCTTCGCTCGTTTTATCGGCGGATGGCAAAAGTGATCTTCGCGCAAGGTGGCTCCATTGAGAAATTCTCAGGTGACGCACTGATGGCACTCTTCGGCGTCCCCACCCCGACTGGCCTCTGTCGGATTCACACATTTTGTCGGGCCATGGAGTGGCCGTATTTGATGGCGCGGAAGTCGGCGAGGCCGATGCGCATGATCTTCGGTCCTGGCTTTCCGTAGTAGCCAGTCCATCCGCCGAGGCGGGCGATGACCCAGGCGGCGAAGGCGAGGCTGCCCTTGGGATGGAGATTGCGCTGTCGGACGGTCTTCCCTTCGAGCTTTGCCGACAAGGCCTCCAGGAGAGGCTGATCCTGCGCTTCGAAGGCATCGCTCAAGTGCTGGCAAGTCGTACCGTCGCGCGCCTGAACGAGCTGCTTGACGGTGACCGCAGCAATGGTCGCGGCGGCAACGAAGTTGATCATCGCCGTAGGCTCGCTGATGTCGGCAGCTTCGATGTCGAAGCCGGCCGTCTTGAGAGTGCTGAAGAACTCCTCAATCGTCCAACGCAGCCGGTAGAGATCGACCACGTGCCGGGCCTGTGCCAGGTCGGTCACCTCATGGGTCGTCGTCAGGCGCCAATGGATCGGCTTGCTGCCATCGGCTGGCGGCGTGGTTTCGCGCACTTCGACCAGATTGACAGTCACCGTCTCGGGGAGGTTCGGGTCGGCACCATGGCAGGGTCGGCACACCACGGCCGGGACAAAGCGGACCGCAAGATCGGCCATCCGCGCCGACCGACCCGGCGCCGCTGGAACCTCGACCTCAAACCGGCCTTGCTCGGCCTGGCCGTCGATCAGATCGAACAGCAACCGGGCCTCCGTCGGCGAGGGCGTGTCGATGCAACGGTTCTGACAGGTTCGCACGATCAGATGCAGATTGGCCGCACGCTGCGCGAACAGCCCGTACATGTCGCCTTCGCCGTCGCACAGCACCGTGATGCTGGAGGCTTGCGCCAGCACCTCGCTCGCCCGCCGCATGCCATCGATCCAGCGCTGCGATTCCTTGCTCGCCGTTGGCTGTCCGCGCCGGCTCGGGCGCTTGCCGCCGGTGCGGTTCCACACCTGCATCGAAACAAGACCCAGCAACGCCTCGCTGCCAACTTCCACTGCCAGCACCGGATGCAACAACAGACCGCCTACCTTGCCGCCTTTGCCAACCGGGCCGTAACCCGCAGTACGCGCACGACGGCCGCCCAGCGCCAGCTCACTGGTATCCTGGATCGCCACCACTTCGCGGCCCGCCACCCGCCGAGACGTCTGTTCCCCGGCGTGCCGCGACATCTCCGACGCCGTCACCGAACGATTGCGCAGAAAACGCGTGAACTGCATCTCCCGCGCTCGCGTGCCCCCCAGCCGGCGAATGCACGACCCGGGACCGCCCACCAGCGCCTCGTGCAGCCGAGCCCCCCTTTTTCCAGCCGACGGTCGCCAAACCGACCCAGCCCATATGCCATCCCACTCATCGACTGCTCCGAAGGCTACCTCCCGCACAGAGAATCGACCTTCACTGACGTTCGCAACAAAGATGTGTGAATGCCACAGCCGTATGAACGGGGAGGGTCGGATGATTATTCCGCCGTCGCCCCGGATTCCTTGATGATGGGCAGCCAGAAGTCGGTGTCCTGGCGGACGAATTTCGTCGCCTCCTCGGACGAGCGGGCCGGCCAGATGTTCATGCCCTGGTCGAGCATCTTCTTGCGCATCCCGGGCTCCTCGGTGATGCGGTTGAACTCGGCGTTCAGGCGGGTGACCAGAGCCGGCGGCAGTCCGGCCGGCGCGCCGAAGCCCAGCCAGGTGTCGACCACGAAGTCCTTGAAGCCCACCTCGATCATGGTCGGCAGCTCGGGAAACTGCTCTGACCGCTTGTCGCCGGTCACGGCGAGCGCCTTGAGCTTGCCCGAGCGGATCAGGCTCACGACCGTTGGCATGTTGTACATGCCCATCTGCACCTCGCCGTTCACCACCGCCTGGATACCGGCGGGCGTCGCGCGATAGGGCACGTGGGTCATCTTCACGCCCGAGCGCATCTCCAGCAGCACGCCCGACATGTGATGGCTGGTGCCGATGCCGCCCGAAGAGAAGGTGAAGTCACCCTTCTTGGCGCGCGCCTGCTCCACCACCTCGGCCACGGTCCTGGCCGGGTTCGACGGATGCACGATCAGCACGTTGGGGACCGAGAAGTTGATCGACAGGACCATCAGGTCCTTGAACGGATCGTAGCCCGGGTTCTTGTAGAGACCCATGTTGTAGACCAGCAGGCCCTGGGCGATGACGCCCAGCGTGTAGCCGTCGGGCGTCGAGCGCGCGAGATCGGCCATGGCGATG
>DASTGC010000345.1:0-7905 GCA_035719485.1 Novosphingobium sp. | reverse complement strand
GGTCGCCACGCCCGACAGCTCGCGGAACAGCGCGTCCTCGCCGCTCAGCGTCAGCGGGACCAGCGCCGGGCGCGGCTCGACCACCTTGAGCCCGAACTGGCGGGCAAGGTCGTAGGCAAACCCGCTGGCACCTAGCTTGGGGATGGAGGGCCCGCCGGTGGCGATGACCAGCGCCGGAGCCGCAACCGCGCCCGCGTCGGTCCGCACGGTGAAGCACCCGTCGGCATGGCCGACCTCTCTCACGGCCGCGCCGCAACGCAGGTCCACCTGCCCGCCCGCAGCAGCAGACCGCGCGCATTCATCCAATAGCAGGTCGACGATCTGCCGGGCCGAGCCATCGCAGAACAGCTGGCCCAGCGTCTTCTCGTGCCAGGCGATGCCGCGCGCTTCGACCAGCTCGAGGAAATCGGCCGGCGTGTAGCGCGCCAGGGCCGAGCGGGCGAAATGCGGATTGGCCGAGATATAGCGCTCGGGCGCGGTGTGAAGATTGGTGAAATTGCAGCGCCCGCCGCCGGAAATCAGGATTTTCTTCCCCGGCGCGTCGGCATGGTCGATCAGCACCACCCGCCGGCCCCGCTGCCCCGCCTGGGCCGCGCACATCAGCCCGGCCGCCCCGGCGCCAAGCACGATCGCATCAACCTGAAGAGCCGCCGCCCGGTCCATGGCGGCGGCTCTACCAGGTTATGGCGCTGCGGGAAGCTCCCCGCGCCAGGGCGTCTCAGTCGATGAAGTCGCCGTTCGCGTCGAGGCCCATGTAGCGGTCGTAATTGTCGTGGAAGGCGCGGATCATGCTTTCCTGGTAGGCCGAAACCCAGACCTTGCCGTCCTTCTTCCCGCGCAGCGCCGCCTGGAGATAGGGCAGGTTGCCGCAGTCCTGGTCGATGATCCGGGCGAGCGAACCGAGTTCCGGCGCCTCGACCCATGACTGCTCGAAGGCGAGTTCCTTGATCTTGGCCGGCGGCGGCTTCGGCTTGTCCTTCGGCCAGGGCGCCAGCAGCATGACGTCCATGATGCTCTCGTCCGGGGTCGGCCCGGGCAGGAAGCGGAAGACGATGCGGATCCAGCCGCCCCAGGGGTGGCAGTTGGGGAACAGGTCGTTGAAGGTGCCGTCGTTCAGCTCCATGTCGGAATACTGGTCGGCCTCGTCGCCGATGATCCCGCGCAGGAAGTTGCGGTTGAGGTCCGCCATCAGGTGATGCTCGGCAACGATCTGCTCTTCCGTCGGCAGGATGCCGCGCTGGGGGCTGATCGAGTTGACCTGGCCATGGCCCGCGCGGAAGAAATGGCCGAACGCATCGTAGCGCGTCTGCGCGCCATCTCCGCTGCTCAGCATCAGCTGCGGATGGGTGGCGATGATGTGATAGGCTTCCTTGAAGGCCTCGGCCGTGATCTTCCAGTTGGCCTTCATCTTGCGGCGAACGTGGGCCTGCTTGTACTTGCCGGCGTAGTTGAACGGGGCAAAGTGATCGATCATCACCGGGCCGAGGTATTCCTCGAGCGAGATCGCGTTCTCATCCGGGTTGATGAAGACGAAACCGTTCCACAGCGCCACCTGGGCCCCGGGCAGCTGGGCGACGTTGTCGCGCACGCCGGGGAAATCCCATTCGGTGGTGATTTCCTTGATCGAGCCGTCGATGTTCCAGCTCCACCCGTGGTAGGGACAGCGGAACTCGGTCGCCGCCGGGGCGCTGCATTCCCTGAGGGCCCGTCCGCGGTGCAGGCAGACGTTCTGGTGGGCCCTGACCGAACCGTCCTCCTGGCGAACGATGAGCCAGGCGAGGTGCGCCACCCGGTAGATGAAGAAATCGCCCTTGTTGGGGATGTCGTCCTCGCGGCAGGCGATCTGCCACGTCTTCATCCAGATCCGCTCGACTTCGCGGTCATGGTAGCGCTGCTCGAAATAGCGGTTCACCGAGATCTGCCGCGGGCCGCCGGGATAGGGGCTCTCGATCTTGAACGAGGCGGGAATCGCTTCGGGCTTGCGGTCCGCCTTGACCAGGAGGTCGAGGTCGACAAACCCGGTCGAGCGCATGCCGGCGGGGGTCATCTTGCCCGGATCGGCCTGGTACATGGCCACGCTGGGTTCCCGCTCGGCATCGGCCATCGCCCGCCGGGTGCCGCCGGAGGCCACTTCGGCCAGCTCGGCCCCTTCCTCTTCGTAGGGTGGGGTGAAGGCCCAGTAGCGGTCCTTGCCCGCGGGCAGGTCCGGCCCGCCGATATAGTTGAGGAAGTGCGGATCGGCATGGGTCAGGTCGCCCTCGAGCCACTGCCCGTCCCAGGTAAAGATTCCCTGCTTGCCGATCTTGGCATAGTCGACCCGGACCCGGCCGCCTTCAATCTCCTCGTAGATCGCTCCGGTAATCGGATGGGGCGAGCGCCGCATGATCGTCTCCTCTCGCGCCGCCATGCCCTGGCAGCCTTGTTATTCGGGCCCGACTCCGCCCGCGGCGGCGTCGATTGCGCTTAAGTTACCAGTTGTGTGACGTTAAACAAGCGCAACCGCGCGTAAAACCGGCCGTCCAAGTCCAACCTTGCCAAGGCTCACCGCTTGGGCGACCCTCTCCCGCAACAAGCTGGAGCAGCGACTCCACCGGCGGAGAGGCCACCACGATGACCGGACCCAGAGTCGAGAACGCGATCGACATGCACTGCCATTTCGGCCCCGATGCGATCAAGGGCGACATGGTGGGTCACCATGGCGTAACCGCCGTCCAGGCCGCCCGCGAGGCCCGCGATACCGGCCACCGCGGCGTCGTCCTCAAGTCCCACAGCTTCGCCTCGCCGCAGCTCGCCGCCAGCCTTGCGGAAGAAGTCGAAGGCCTCGCCGTCTTCGGCGGCATCTGCACCGACCAGCTGAGCGGCGGGCTCAATGTCCAGGGCGTCGCCGCGGCCCTTTCGATGGGGGCCCGGATCGTCTGGCTGCCCACCGTCCACAGCCACCAGGAATGGCTGAACGGGAAAGCGGAATTCATGGGCCTGATCGGCGAAGGCATCCGGGTCATCGACGATGCGGGCAGGCCGGTCGAGGCGGTGCGCGAGATTGCCGACCTGTGCCGGCAGCACGATGCCGTGCTCGCCACCGGCCACACCACCGCCGAGGAGCATCACGTGATCGTCAAGACCTTCGCCCGCGAGGGCAAGGTCCTCGTCACCCACGCCGGCGAGCGCATGGCCGGCCCGCACCTCACCCCGCAACAGGCCCGCGAACTCGCCGACATGGGCGCCTATGTCGAGCTGACCGCCCAGTGCTGCCAGCCGCTGTGGGGCATGGAACCGAAGACGCCGGAGCAGATGGTCGAACAGCTGCGCCACATCGGCTGCGAGCGGTGCGTCCTCTCCACCGATTATGGCTGGACCAGCGACCTGCCCAATCCCGCTCCCGGGCTCATGTCATTCCTCGAATCCCTGTGGCACCACGGGCTGAGTGAGGACGACCTGTCGATCATGGCGGCACGCAACCCGGCATACCTGCTTGGACTGGAAGGCTGAGCGACAGCCGCGGAAGAATTCTGGAGGGAGGATGAATTGAACAAGTTTGAAGGCGGTTGCGCGGTGATCACCGGCGGCAGCGGATTGCTCGGGCGCGCCATGGCCAAGGCCTTCGGGCGCGAGGGCATGGACGTGGTGGTGGCCGACATCAACGACGAGGCCATGGCCGTGGTCGTCGCCGAGGTCGAGGCGCTCGGCCGCCAGGCCATGGCCGTCCACACCGATGTTTCCAGCCGCGATGCCATGGATGCCCTGGCCGATGCCGCCTACGCCCGGTTCGGCAAGGTCAACCTGCTGTGCCTCAACGCCGGCACGGCCAGGCTCAAGCCGGTGCTGGAGCTGACCCGCGAGGATTGGGACCATGTCCTCGGGTCCCAGTTCCACGGCGTGATGAACGGCATCCATGCCTTCCTCACCCGCATGGCCGCGCAGGAGGACGAACGGCACGTCGTGATCACCTCGTCGATGTCGGGGGTGGGCCGGGCAGACTGGCGCTCGCTCAATGCGCCCTACGTTACCGCCAAGTTCGCCGTTGCCGGGCTGGTCGAGGTGCTTGCACCGCCGCTCGCTGAAGCCGGCATGGGCGTTTCGGTCTTGTGCCCGGGAATGACCGTGGCCGATCCGGAGGCCCATCGCGGCCGGGAGTGGCCGATGGCCAGCGCGGCCCACTATGCCGATAACCTGCTCTCGGCAGAACAGGTGGCCGACGAGGTCGTCCATGGCGTGCGCGAGGGGCGCCTGCACATTTTCCCCCATCGCAATGGGCGCGAAGAGGTGCTCGCCCGCCATGCCCTGCTGATGAAAGGCTTCGACCAGGCCGAGCGGACTTCGCCCCCGCTCGAAACCTAGGTCGCAAACTAGACGGCGATCCTCAGGTCCTGCACCCGGTCGGTCGCCAGCAGGGCCACGACCTGCTCCGGCGTCAGCGCACGCCAGTAGAGGTGGCCCTGGATCAGCTGGCAGCCGGCGGCATGGACCAGTTGCTGTTGCAGCAGGGTTTCCACGCCTTCGGCGACCACCTTCATGCGCAGCGTCCGCCCGAGGGCAACGATGGCGCGCAGGATCGACTGGGCGTCAATATCGGTCTCGATCCCCTGGACGAACGAGCGGTCGATCTTGATCCGGTCGAACGGGAACGAGCGCAGGTAGGCGAGCGACGAATAGCCGGTCCCGAAATCGTCGAGTGCAAGGCGGAAGCCCATGTCCTGCAGGTCGGTAATCAGCTCCATCACCTGCTCGGACCGGTCGAGCAGGACGCCCTCGGTGATCTCGAAGGTGAACCGCGCGGGATCGACCCGCTCATCGGCGATCATCGCCCGCAGGCCCGGCAGGAAATCACGGGCCACCAGCTGCAGCGGCGAGAGGTTGACCGAAATCTCGGCGCTGCCGAAATCGTGGCTGTCGGCAAAGACCCGGCGCAGCACCCAGTCTCCCAGTAGCGGCATCAGCCCGGCCTGTTCGGCCACGGGCACGAAAATGCCCGGCCCAATGTCGCCGCGCTCCCGGTGATTCCAGCGCAGCAGCGCCTCGAAACTGGCGATCGAGCCGTCGGCGACATTGACGATCGGCTGGTAAACCATGGTCAGCTGGTCAAGCGCGATGGCCCGGCGCAGCTCGATTTCCAGGTCCATGCGCCAGCGGATCGTGGCATCCATGTCATGAGTGAAGCGCCGATAGCGGCCGCGCCCGCGCTGCTTGGCGTGGAACAGGGCGATGTCGGCATTGCGCAGCAGGCCCTTGGCGTCCCTGCCATGATCGGGCGCCCAGGAGATGCCGCAGGACGCACTGACCGGCACCGAGTGGCCGAAGACGATGAATGGATCGGCAAAGATCGCCATCAGCTCCTCGCCCAGCCGGTCGGCCGCCTCGCGCCCGCTCTCGCCCGGCCGCAGGAGGACGAACTCGTCGCTGGCCAGCCGGCCGAGCACGTAGTTGGGGCCGAACCGCTCCCGCACGCGGGCAACGATCTGGGCCAGCAGGTCATCGCCGACGTGATGGCCGATCGATTCGTTGATCGCCTTGAAATGGTCGAGGTCGAAATAGGCGAGCAGGACTTCCTGTTCGCCTTCGCCGGGGCGGGCCGGGGTCCCGGTGTCCTCCTGGAGGAGGGCCCGCAGGCGCTGCATCACATGGGCCCGGTTGGGCAGGCCGAGCATCGGATCGTGCAGGGCATGGTGATGGGCCTGGGCTTCGCGCGCGGCCATTTCGCGGGCAACCCGCAAGGCCTGGCGGATCATCAGCGTCCCCACCACCAGCACGCCCACGAAGAACAGGAGATAGGCCCCGAGCAGCGGCGCCGTGCGCCGCAGCACCTGTGAGCCGACGGCATGGGGGCGCCAGCTCAGCCAGCCGAGCGGTCGTCCATCGATCCCGCGCAGCTCGCTGCTGTTGCGATCGCTCGAGGCGTCGGGCTGCATCGGCGTGAACCGCACGTCGCCCAGCAGGACGGCGCCGCCGATCTCCTCCAGCATACCGGCATCGACAAAGCGCAGGCTGACCACATGGTTGGGCGTGCGACGCAGCAGCCCATAGTTCACGTCCGGAATGATGGAGATTACAGTGATCAGCGCCGGGCGGCCCTCGTACCAGATGAATCCGCCGGCCCATCGCGTCAGCGGGCGCCCTGCGGCGGCATAGGGCCAGGTGCCGTCCTGCAGCGGGCGGAATTCGCGCGCAGGCTCATTGAGGGAGCGATTGAGGGAGAGGTTGGCGATGATCCGCCGGACGGCGGGAGCCAGCGGAGCATAACTTGCGTCGGCCTGGCGATCGCCCTGCCAGCCGCGCAGCAGGTCGCCGCGCGGCGTGACGAGGTAAATCGCGTCGGTCTTGGCGACATGGGCCAGGAACTGCCCGAGATTGGTATCGGCCCACTTGAGGTCGGGCGATCCGGCTTGCCCGCCAACAGAACGCACGGCCTCGTCCCAGGTCAGCTGGACGGCCTCGGTCGCCAGCATGGCGTGGACGACAATGCCGAGGTGATTGGAGACGAGCTGCCGTTCGTTGGCCCGGGTCGCATCATCCGCAGCGCGGGTCGCCTGGAAAAATCCGCCCGCGAGCATGACTGAAAAGCTGAGCAAGGCGACAAACGTCACCAAGACCAGCCGTTTCAAGCCGGCGCCCGCGCGGATCCAGCCCCGGAACCTCTCCGCGAGCCTATTAGCAAAACCCATGAGCGCCCGTCTGCCCGCAAACGGCGAATATTACGTTAATATGTTACTGCCGCAGGTCCCGAGGGCGCATTAATAATCCTTGGATACCTTCAGATCGACGCCCTGTCGCCCGATCGAGGAGATCGTGCCCAGCAGCGAGAGCCAGCGGGTAACCCGATATTCCATCTGCGTGGCGTTGTAGCCGCGCCCGTCTGAAACGATTTCTACGTAGAGCCGCCGCCCGATATTCTTGCCCACGGCGATCGAGGTCCCGCGACCCAGTGCGGCGTCCGCACCGACAATGCGCAGGCGGTCGAGGCCGATGGCGCTGCGCAGCTTGTTGATCGGGTCCATCCCGCCGCCGCCGCGCAGGCTGGCCAGCGCCGCGCCGATCTGCACTGCCTCGGGCGCGGAGAGCTGAGTTATCGATGAGCCGAACAGCAGGCGCGAGAGCAACTCCTCTTCCGGCAGGGCCGGAACCGAGGAGAAGCGGATCTCCGGATGGCCCGAGGTGCCGGTGACGGTCACGGTCGCGGTCAACCCGGTCAGTTCGGCGGTGGCGGCGATGTCGAGCCGCGGGTCGGGTGGGCTGTTGCCGTCGAAGTAGATCGTCCCGCGGGTGAGTTCGAAGCGCTTGCCCGCAAATTCGTAGCCGCCGCGCACGAGGTCGGCCCGGCCGGTGATCGTCGGGGCCGCGGTCGTGCCGCGCAGGCGGATCGTCGCGCCCCATTCGCTGTCGAGGCCCAGCCCGCGCACCTGGATGCGGCTCGGTCCGCTTGCGTCGATCAGGTAGCGCCACGGTGCGGCCTGCGCGCGGACCGGGGCGATATCATAAGGCAAGTTGATCTCGCGGGTCTTCACGTCGGGCAGTTCCGCGGCGGCAGCGGCCCGGCCAAGGTTCCAGCGCGCGCTGTCGATTGACAGGCGCCCGGCAATGGTGCCGCTGACTCCATTCGATACGACGCGGATCGGGCCGGTGACGGTCGCAGCCATGTCATCGCGCGAGATGATCTCGGCGCCGCGCGCCGCCATGCGCAGGTCGAGCTTGGGGCCGGTCCCCGCGCCCATGCCGGACAGGTCCACCGAACCGCTGCCGCTGACCGCGCCGCCATTGCGCGCGTGCCCGGCAAAGCTGGTCAGCTGCAGGCGCGAACCAGCGAAGGAACCGCGCGCCGCAATTCCGCGCAGGTCGGTGCCGGTGAGCGCCGATTGCAAGCGCAGGTCGCTGCTGGCCAGCGTCCCCGCGATGCGCGGATCGGCCAATGTG
>DASTGC010000344.1:0-7659 GCA_035719485.1 Novosphingobium sp. | reverse complement strand
GGTGGCCAGCCACGGATGGGACCACGCCCGGGTATTCAACCTCGGCGCCGAGGCCTTTGCTGCCGACCTTGCCCGGAGCCGCAAGGCGCTGGAAGATGCGTGCGGTGTGCCCGTGCGGGGCTACCGAGCGCCGAGCTTTTCGATCGATGGCCGCACCCCCTGGGCTTTCACCCTGCTGGCTGAGCAGGGCTATGCCTATTCCTCCAGCGTAGCCCCGGTGGTTCACGACCACTATGGCTGGCGCGAAGCGCCGCGCTGGGCGTTCCGTCCGCTGGCCGACAGCGCGCTGATCGAACTGCCGGTCACCACCGCAGAGTGGCTCGGGCGGCGCATGGCGGCCGGGGGCGGGGGGTTCTTCCGGGTCCTGCCCTATGGCTTCACCCGGTGGGCAATTTCCCAGACGAACGGCTTGGGCCAACCGGGAGTTTTCTATTTTCATCCGTGGGAAATCGATCCCGCCCAGCCGCGCCTTGCCCATGCCCCGCTGCGTTCGCGCCTGAGGCACTATACTGGGCTGGAGCGGATGGAGGCCAAGCTGGCCCGTCTGCTGCGCGAATTCGCCTGGGGGCGAACAGACGAAGTCGTCGAGGCCCTTGCGCCGCAGAGTGCTGCACCGGCGCTGGCCGCATGAACGCGTCGTTCGCCCCGCTGCTGGCAAAGGTTCGCCTGGCCGATCCAGCCGAGCGCTCCGTCGCCGCCTTCCTCGCGGATCACCCGGAGGCAACGCCGTTTCATGGCGCCGACTGGCTCGGTGCAGTGGATGCAGCGACGGGCAATGCGGCGCTTGCGCTGGTTGCGGAGGCCGGGGGGCAAGTCGTGGGCTACCTACCGCTTAGCGTGATCCATTCCCCGCTGTTCGGACGGGTGCTGGCGTCGGCCGGATTTGCTGTCGGCGGGGGGCTGCTCCTGGCCGATGGGGCCGACTCTTCGCCGCTGCTGGCGGCGGCCACCGAGCTGGCCGTGCGCCGTTCGTGCCCCACTATCGAGCTACGCGGTGGTGCTATGCCCGCAGAGGGGCAGGGTTGGCAGCTGAAGCGTGAAGCCCATTGCGGCTTCGTTGCGGCGCTGGCCGAAAGCGATGAAGCCCAGCTCCTCGCCGTGCCCCGCAAGCAGCGCGCCGAGGTGCGCAAGGGACTGGAGCGGCAGCTTGCGGTCACAGTCGGCACGGCCGCTCAGGACCGAGCGGCGCATTATTCCGTCTATGCCACCAGCGTTCGCAATCTCGGCACGCCAGTCTTTCCGCGGGCGTTGTTCGAAGCGGTGCTCGACCGCTTCGGCGAGCGCGCCGACATTCTCACGATCTGGCACGCGGGCGAGCCTGTCGCCAGCGTGCTGTCGCTCTATCACCGGGGTGCCGTCATGCCCTATTGGGGCGGAGGGACGGTGGCCGCGCGAGTGCTGCGGGCGAATGACCGGATGTATTACGAGCTGATGTGCCACGCCCGGCGGCGCGGCTGCACGCGGTTCGATTTCGGACGCTCGAAGACCGGCAGTGGGCCCTATCACTTCAAGCGAAACTGGGGTTTCGAACCCGAGCCGCTGACCTATGCCGTCTGGACTGCACCGGGCACGGCGCCGCGCGATGCCGATCCGACCAGTGCCAGGCACCGCGCGCTGATCGCCGTCTGGCGGAAGCTGCCGCTGCCGCTCGCCAACCGTCTCGGTCCGTGGATCGCACGAGGACTGGGCTGACCTATGGGCGAAATCCTGTTCATCGCGCACCGGCTGCCGTTCCCGCCCGACCGGGGCGACAAGATCCGCTCGCACCATCTGTTGAAGGCCTTGGCGCGGCTGGCCCCGGTCCATGTCGCCAGCTTTGCCGACGACGAAGAGGATGTTGCTTGCGAAGCGGAACTGGCGGCGATCGCGGCTTCCTATTGCCTTGTCCCGCGTGCCAAGTCGCTGCCGCGGGCAGGGGTGGAGGCGCTTGTTTCGGGGCAGCCTGTTTCGGTGGCGGCGTTCGCCGATCACCGGCTGCGCGCCTACGTCCGCCAGGTGCTGGGAGAGCGGCCGATCGCGGCGGTGTTCGTCTTTTCCGGGCAGATGGGCCACTATGTTCCCGATAGCTGGACGGGGCCGCTCGTCGTCGATTTTGTCGATGTGGATTCGGCCAAGTTTGGCGCCTATGCCTCTGCCGCGCGGGGCCCAATGCGTTGGCTGTATGGCCGGGAGGAGCGCTTGCTGCAGGCAGAGGAGCGGCGGCTGGCTGGGCGCGCTACCACCAGCCTGCTCGTGAGTGAGCCGGAGGCGGCGCTGTTTCGTGAGCGGCTGGCGACACCCGCTGCGGTCCACGAGCGGGTGCGAGCGCTGGGCAACGGTATCGACGCCGGCTACTACGATCCCGCCATCGTCGGCGCCGAGCCTCGGCTTTCCTCCGGGCAGGGGCCAAACCTGATCTTCACCGGGCAGATGGACTATCCTCCCAACATCGCTGCCGTGGATCGCGCCGTGGTCCGGATCATGCCGCTGGTGCGGGCCCGATTTCCGCAGGCCTCGTTGCACGTCGTGGGGCGCATGCCGACTGCCGCCGTGCGGGCGCTGGACGGGATCAACGGATGCAGGGTCTGGGGCAGGGTGGCCGACGTGCGGCCCTTCCTCAAGGCCGCTGACATCGCGCTGGTTCCGCTTGAGATCGCCCGGGGCGTGCAGAACAAGGTGCTCGAAGCGATGGCTATGGCCTTGCCGGTCGTCGCCACCCCGGATGCGGCCACCGGGATAGCGGCTACCCCCGGCGAAACGTTCGCGCTCGGTGGCAGCGACATCGAACTGGCCGATGCGGTCATGGCCCTTGCGGCCGATCCGGTTAGGGCAAGGGCCATGGGCTGCGCTGCCAGGGCTCAGGTCATCGCCCATCATGCCTGGCCGGTCATGCTCGCCGGGCTTTCGGACCTGCTCGGCCTGAAACCGGCTCACAGCACGCGCAATGCGGCCTGAGGGGACGCTCGCAATGGCGCGGCCCGCGGTCGCGGTGCCGGCGCAGTGGGGCAGGCCGCTGGCCATGCTGGCGGCGGGCGCGCTCGTTCTGTTGCTGCTCTTCGCCGAGGACTGGGCCGACATGGCAGGGCAGTGGTGGAACTCGTCGACCTACAATCACGTGGTCCTCGTCCCACCCATCCTCGGCTGGCTGGTCTGGCAGCGGCGAAGAGAGCTGGCCCGGCTGACCCCCACGGGCTGGTGGCCGGGACTAGTCCTGTTTGCCGGAGCCGTGCTGCTGTGGGTGCTGGGCTCGTTCGCCGGCTTCGACCTTGTCCGGCAAGCCGCGGCCGTCGCCATGCTTGAAGCCTTCGTGCTTGCCTTGCTCGGCCCGCGGGTCGGCTGGGCGCTCGCCTTTCCGCTCGGCTACATGGCCTTTCTGGTCCCCTTCGGCGATGAACTGATCCCGCCTTTGCAGACGATCACGGCGAAGCTGACCATCGGATTGGTCCAGCTTTCGGGCATTCCGGCCGCCATCGACGGCGTGTTCATCGACACGCCGGTGGGCCTGTTCGAGGTTGCCGAAGCGTGTTCAGGGGTGAAGTTTCTGATCGCTATGATCGCGCTCGGCGTGCTGGTCAGCCACCTGTGCTATGTCAGCCCATGGCGGCGGACGAGTTTCATGGTGCTGGCCGTCGTGGTTCCGATAGTGGCCAACGGGGTGCGGGCCTGGGGGACGGTCTACCTTGCTCAGTCGATGGGTACGGCCTGGGCCGGCGGCTTCGATCATATCGTCTATGGCTGGCTGTTCTTCGCCGTCGTGATCGCGCTGGTGCTCGCCGGCGGCTGGTACTTCTTCGACCGATCGGCCGCCGCGCCGCTCGTCAATGTGGCGGCGATCGAGGCCAACCCGTTGCTGACCCGGCTTGCCGCGCTCGAGCTTCGACGCCCGGCCCTGCTCGTCGCAGTGGCGCTGATGGTGGTGGCCGGACAAGCATGGTCGGCGGCGGCTGACCGGCTGGAGGCGGCGATGCCGCGGCAGGTGTTCCTCCCCGAGGTGCCTGGCTGGCACCGGACCGATTATGCTCCCATTCTCTGGTGGGAGCCGCGGGCTGCCGGTGCCAGTCACCACCTGCTTGGCCGCTACGCCGATGACCGGGGCCACACGGTCGACGTGTTCTTCGCGCTCTATTCCGGACAATCGGAAGGCCGCGAGGCGGGCGGCTTCGGCGAAGGCGCGTTGAGACCGAACAGCGGGTGGGACTGGCGCGCGCCCGGGCCCGCCATAGCGAACGGCAAGTCCGATCGTCTGCTGGGCAAGGGCAGGCTCCCGCGCCTGGCGGAAACCTATTACCGCACTGGCACCCTGCTGACCGGTAGCAATGTCCGGCTGAAGTTGGCCAATATTTGCGATCGCTTGCGCCTGCGCGCCGCACCCACCGCCCTGTTGATCCTTTCCACCGACGGTTCCCCCGAGGCTGGCCAGCCGGCCGCGCTCGAAGCGTTTCGCCAGGCAGTCGGGCCGCTCGGGCCATGGATGGACCGCATGGCCCAGCAGAGGTAGGACGGCCTCCCATGTGCGGCATCGCCGGCCTCTATCACTTGACCACACCCAAGCCGGTCGACCCTGCGCGGATCGAGCGGATGTGCGATGCCATGATCCATCGTGGGCCCGACGGCGCCGGGATCTGGACCGCGCCCGGAGTGGGCCTTGGCCATCGCCGCCTGTCGATCATCGACCTCGCCGGATCACCGCAACCGATGCACTCGGCCGACGGTCGTGCCGTGCTGGTGTTCAACGGCGAGATCTACAATTTCCAGGAACTGCGGGCGGAGTTAGGGGCACTTGGCGCAGAGTTCCGAACCCATGGCGACAGCGAGGTCATCCTTGCTGCCTGGCAGCAATGGGGCCTGGCCTGTCTTGACCGGCTCCAGGGGATGTTTGCCTTCGCACTCTATGACCGGGCCCAGCGGACGCTTCTGCTCGCGCGCGATCGGCTAGGGGTCAAGCCGCTCTATTATGCGGCGCTCAGCGATGGCAGCCTGGCCTTCGCCTCGGAGCTTAAGGGGCTGCTTGTCCATCCCCTGCTGCGGCGCGAGATCGATCCCCTTGCAATCGAGGACTACCTCGCCTGGGGCTACGTTCCCGATCATCGGTCGATCCTCAAGGGCGTGAACAAGCTGCCTGCCGGGCACTACCTGCTGCTGCGTCATGGCCAGGTTCCTGGCGCCTCGCCGTCTGCGCCCGTGCGCTGGTGGGAGCCATCCTTCGCCGACCGCCACCGGGGCAAGACCGCCGACCTCGAGGCCGAACTCCTGCACCACCTGCGCGAGGCCGTCCGCTCTCGCATGGTTGCCGACGTGCCCCTCGGTGCTTTCCTGTCGGGTGGGGTGGACAGTTCCAGTGTGGTCGCGATCATGGCCGAGAGCGCCAAGGCGCCAGTCAAGACCTGTTCGATCGGCTTTGACGTGGCCGCTCTGGATGAAGCCGGTCATGCGCGCGCCGTTGCCGAGCGCTTCGGAACCGACCACCACGCCCGCACCGTCTTGCCCGATGATTTCGGCGCGGTCGACCAGATCGTGGGAATGTTCGACGAGCCCTTTGCCGACGCCTCGGCCCTGCCGACCTGGCGGGTCTGCCAGCTGGCGCGCGAGACAGTCACTGTAGCGTTGTCCGGCGATGGGGCTGACGAGGCACTTGCCGGCTATCGCCGCCAGCTGTTCCACTGGCACGAGGATCGCCTGCGCCGGGTACTACCGCAGACCCTGCGCAAACCCTTGTTCGGCTCGCTGGGCTCGCTCTATCCCAAGGCTGACTGGGCGCCGCGGCCCTTGCGTGCGAAGACCACGCTGCTGGCCCTGTCCGAGCCGGCCGACCATGCCTATGCCCGTGCCCTTGGCGTGACCACGCCCGATCAGCGGGACGGGCTCTACAGCGCCGAATTCCGGCGCTTGCGTGGCGACTATCGGGCAGAACAGCCTCTGCTGGCGACCATGGCCGATGCCCCCGCGCGATCCGCGCTCGACCGGGCCCAATATGTCGACCTGACCTTCTGGCTTCCCGGCGATATCCTCACCAAGGTTGACCGCACCTCGATGGCGGTCAGCTTGGAGGCGCGCGAACCGCTGCTGGATCATCGCCTGGTCGAATTCGCCGCCGGCCTGCCAGAGGGGCTGCGGGTGAGGGGCCATCAGGGCAAGTGGCTGATGAAGCGCGCCATGCGGCGTTACCTCCCCGACGAGATCCTGTTTCGCCCCAAACAGGGCTTTGTCACGCCCATCGCCGAATGGTTTCGCGGCCCCCTGGCACCTGTCGCCCGCAGCATCGCCGGGAGTGGCGCTCTCAGCCGGACCGGCTGGTTCGATCATGCCCGCCTGGCGCAGCTCGCTGATGCGCACATAGGGGGGCGAAGCGACAACGCTCGCATCTTGTGGCAACTGCTGATGCTGGACCGCTCGCTCGCCCGGCTTGGCCTCGGGTGAAGCGACCGTTCGACATACTCGAGAATCCCGGATCGGGACTATCGGTAAGGCCTTTTTAAACCATTTCGTCTAGGCCCATGGTCGGCATTGTGCCGAACAGGCGGACCATGCGGGCGTATCTGAAGCAACCTTGGGCGATCATCGCTATTTTGGCCTGGTTTCTCGGGGCGATGCTCGTTGGCGATTTCATCGACCAGCTATACTGGAATGTCCGCTTCCGGTTTGGGTACCAGGATGCCAACCAATCGATCATACTCGTGCCGGTCGAACCATCGGCACAGGTTGGCGGGCAACCCTGGTCGCAGAGTGACGACGCCAAGCTCCTGCGTGCCGTAGCCGCCGCGAATCCGCGCGCCATCTACTTCGATCCCAGGTCCGAAGAACCGGTCGATCCCGCGCTGAAAGCGCAGTTGCGCTCACTCGGAGGCAAGGTCACTCTGATCCTGCGGGGTACATATTCTCAGCTGACAGGAGCCTCGCTCCATTCAGCCTACCGCTATCAAGACCCCCGGGTGCGAATGGTCGGCTCGGCGTGGCAAACCAACCTCTGGCTCTATGCGCAGTCCTCATCATACGCTTTCCGCTCGGACGGCAAAATTCTTCCTGCTCTTAGCGCCGATCTGGCGGGGGTGAGCGGAACGCCTGACCAGGAATTTGCACCCGACTTCCGCATCAGCCCGCGCAGTGTACGGACGCTCGACCCATACAAACTGCTTGGCTCTAGCGACGGACAAATCAACCTCGCCGGCAAGACGGTCATCGTCAGCCGACTTCGCGGCGCTTCGGATCAGATGATTAGCTATTTCGGCTGGGTCGGGAAATTTGATCCCGTCTATGTGGATATTGCCGCAGCCACGCGCTTGCATCGGACGCTTGCGCCGATGTTCACCGGATATCCGCTGCTTATCCTGTTTCTAACCATGGTGTGGGGTGCTCGTCGGCTGCTGCATGGCCGTTGGCGGATGGCAAGCTATCCGGTGATCGGCTTGGTCGTGCTTGGCACGCCCGCCGTTATCCAGGCCTTCGGCATCTTGACCCATGTACGCGAAGCTTTCGTGGCCACCGTCGTCTATTTCGCCATGCGCCTCTGGAGCAAGTGGCGGCGCAAGATGCGCGAAACGAGCCAGTCTGGTTTGCCGAACTTCGTCGCTTTCGCCCAGGAGCCCGGTATGGCCGAATGCGACGTCGTGGTTGGCGTGATCGCGCGATACGAGGAATTTCTCGCCAGCATCCCGAGCGACCTGCACGGTGAATGCGCGCGGC
>DASTGC010000343.1:0-4569 GCA_035719485.1 Novosphingobium sp. | reverse complement strand
ACCACCAGCACGGTGTTGCCGAGATCGCGGAGACGCTTGAGCGTGACGAGCAGCATGTCGTTGTCGCGCTGGTGGAGGCCGATGCTCGGCTCGTCGAGCACATAGAGCACGCCCGACAGGCCCGAGCCGATCTGGCTGGCGAGGCGGATGCGCTGGCTCTCGCCGCCGGAGAGGGTGCCGGAGGTGCGGTTGAGGTTCAGATAGTCAAGCCCGACGTTGTTGAGGAAGCCGAGGCGCTCGTCGATCTCCTTGAGGATGGCGCGGGCGATCTGGCGCTGCTGGTCGGTGAGGCGCTCGGGCAGGGCCGCGAACCAGTCCAGCGCGGCGACGACGGAGACGCGGGTGACGGTGGAGATATCCTCCCCCGCCACCTTCACCGCGAGGGCCTCGGGCTTGAGCCGCTTGCCCTCGCAGGTTTCGCAGGGCTGCGCGGTCTGGAACTTGCCGAGCTCCTCGCGCATCCACGCGCTCTCGGTCTGCAGCATGCGGCGGTTGAGGTTGCCGATCACGCCCTCGAACGGCTTCTTCACCGTGTAGCTCTTGCGCCCGTCCTGGAAGGTGAGCGCGACCGGCTTGCCGCCGGTGCCGTGGAGGATGATCAGACGGACCTCGCCGGGTCGGTCCTGCCCGGGCGTTTCGAGGGAGAAGCCGAACTCGGCGGCGAGGCTGGCGAGGACCTGCATGTAATAGGGCGACGGCGGGTTGGACTTGGCCCAGGGGACGATGGCGCCCTGCTTGAGGCTGAGCGCCTCGTTGGGGACGACCAGCTGCTCATCGAACAGCAGCTTCTCGCCGAGACCGTCGCAGGCCGGGCACGCGCCCTGGGGGGCGTTGAAGGAGAACAGGCGCGGCTCGACGCTCTCGATGGTGAAGCCGGAGACCGGGCAGGCGAACTTTTCGGAGAAGACGATGCGGTTGGGGGGGAGCTGGGCGCCCTTCATGGCCTTTCCGGCGCTCTCCTCCTCGCGGCCGGGGACGGGGCCGTCGGCCAGGTCGACATAGGCCAGCCCCTCGGCCAGCTTCAGCGCCTGCTCGAACGAATCCGCCAGCCGCGTCTGGATTCCGTCGCGCACGGCGATGCGGTCGACCACCACCTCGATGTCATGCTTGAACTTCTTGTCGAGCGCCGGGGCGTCCTCGATCGCATACATCTCGCCGTCGATCCGGACGCGGGTGTAGCCGGCCTTCTGCCACTCGGCCAGTTCGCGCCGGTATTCGCCCTTGCGGCCGCGCACGACCGGGGCGAGCAGGTAGGCGCGGGTGCCCTCGGGCAGGGCCATGACCCGGTCGACCATCTGGCTCACGGTCTGCGCGGCAATCGGCAGGCCGGTGGCCGGCGAATAGGGCACGCCGATCCGCGCCCACAGCAGGCGCATGTAGTCGTAGATCTCGGTCACCGTGGCGACGGTCGAGCGCGGGTTGCGGCTGGTGGTCTTCTGCTCGATCGAGATGGCGGGGGAGAGCCCGTCGATATGCTCGACATCGGGCTTCTGCATCATCTCGAGGAACTGGCGCGCATAGGCCGACAGGCTCTCGACATAGCGGCGCTGGCCTTCGGCATAGATCGTATCGAAGGCGAGGCTCGACTTGCCCGAGCCCGACAGCCCGGTGATGACGATCAGGCTGTCGCGCGGCAGCTCGACGTCGAACCCCTTGAGGTTATGCTCCCGCGCGCCGCGGACGGTGATTTTCGAAAGCGACATGCGAGCGCGTGTTCCACATCTGTTCGCCAGAGGCAAGGGAGACGGCCCGCCCGGACGGACCGGCCGCTGCGGATGTGGGGGATGGTTGGCCCGCGCGCAAGGCGGACCTTGGGGGCAGGGTCGGATCGGTCAGTGTCGAGACGCTGGTACGGCAGGTCTAGGCCGGACTTAGGCGGCGATTGATCGCTGCTGTGAATTCCTGACCGGGATCACACCGACCCGACCGTGATCCGAAGTTATCAAATGAGATCAAGCGTGACAGCCCGCGAACTTGACAACGTATTTGGCACCGTGAGAGTGAAACATAAACAATTCGAGGGAGGCCTTAGAAACTCCCGAAATTCCGGAGGGGAATAGTGCCAAATAGTCCGACCGAGGGCGCTGACAGCATTGTCGGTACTAATGCCAACGACTTGATAGATGGCCTGGGCGGCAATGACACCATCGACGGCCTCGATGGCAACGACACCCTGATCGGCGGCTCCGGAAACGATGCGCTCTTCGGAGGCACCGGAATTGACAGCATGATAGGCGGCACCGGCGACGACTTCTACCTCGTCGACGATCCAGGTGACATCGTCGTCGAATTCAGCGGCGGCGGGTCCGACGAGGTTGCAACGACGCTGACGACCTATTCGCTCCCAGCCGAGGTCGAGTACCTTGTCTACAACGGCGCCGGCAACGCCTTGTTGGCTGGCAATCTCCTCAACAACGTCCTGAGCGGCCGCAGCGGCAACGACACCCTGATCGGCGGCGGCGGCGACGACACGCTGCAGGGAGATGCCGGCGCCGACTCGATGATCGGTGGCCCTGGCAACGACGAATACTGGGTGACCGACGCCAGGGATGTCGTCGTCGAAGCTGCTGGCGAGGGGACCGATCGGGTAATAGTTTCGCTGAGTGCCTATGTCCTTCCACCCGAGGTCGAGAACTTGGGATTGGTGGGATTGATAGGAGTCACGGCCAACCTTACGGGCAACGACCTAGCCAACCAGATTTCCGGCGCCACCGGCAACGATACCATTGACGGACGCGGTGGCGCCGACACTATGGATGGCGGGGTGGGAGACGACACCTATTTCGTGGATAATCCCGGAGACACTATCGTCGAGTTCATCGGGGCTGGACGCGACACGGTGTTCTTGACCATCGCAAGCTATGTCCTGCCTAACGAAGTCGAAAATCTCACCTTTATCGGAAACGGAAGCGCGTCGCTGACCGGCAACCTGAGCGCCAACGTTATCACGGGAGGTAGCGGCGACGACTATATCAATGGTGGCAGCGGCATCGACGTGGCCGTGTTCGCGGCCTCGCGTGCGGCGGCGACGGTCGCCCGGTCTGCTGGCGGGACGCTCTCGGTCACTTCCGTGGCTGATGGGCACGACCGCCTGGACGCGATCGAACTCCTGCTCTTTGCTGATGGATGGCGCTCGTTCCGTCACTCTACCGCCGGTCCGGCTTTTATTGCCAACTTCAACCCGGCCTTCGGCTGGGCCAGCCAGGACCAGTATCCCCGCCACGTCGCCGATGTGAACGGCGACGGTTATGCCGATATCGTCGGGTTCGGCATCGCAGGCGTGTTGGTCTCGTTCGGCTCGGCGGGGGGGAGCTTCACCGGCGCGGCGGTGAAGCTGGCCGACTATGGCCAGAACTCGGGCTGGGCGACCGACAATGGCTTTCACCGCGAACTCGCCGACGTCAACGGCGACGGCCGAGCCGACATCCTCGGCTTCGGCTTTGCCGGCACGCTGGTCAGCTTCGCCCGGGCGGACGGAACCTTCTCCGGCGCGACCACAGGCATCGCCGACTTCGGCGTAAACCAGGGGTGGGCCAACCAGAACGGGTTTGCCCGGACAGTGGGCGACGTCAATGGCGATGGCAAGGCCGACCTCGTTGGCTTTGGCTACGCCGGGGCGCTGGTGGCGCTGGGCAATGGCGACGGTACGTTCAAGCCGGTAAACACGGCGATTGTTAACTTTGGAGTCAACCAAGGCTGGTCGAGCGACGATGCGTTCCACCGGGCGGTGGCCGACGTGAACGGCGACGGTCGGGCCGATATCGTCGGCTTCGGCATCGCGGGGACCTACGTGGCGTTGGCCAATGCCGACGGGACCTTCGCCAATGCCCAGCTGGTGCTGAACGACTTCGGCGCCAACCAGGGCTGGGCCAGCAATGACAGCTTCAGCCGGCTGGTGGCGGACGTGAACGGTGACCACATCGCAGACATCGTCGGGTTCGGTACGGCGGGTACGCTGGTCGCCTTCGGCAAGGGCGATGGCACATTCACCCCGGCCGGGCTCGACGTGAGCGACTTCGGCAAGGCGCAAGGCTGGTCGAGCGACAACACCTACCACCGCGAAGTGGCGGACGTGAACAAGGATGGCCTGGCGGACATCGTTGGCTTCGGCATCGCGGGGGTCCTGGTGGGGCAGAACCAGGGCGATTTCCTGATCTGACCCGCGAAGGCGCCCGCCACCTCTTCCCCCCTCCTGAAACCCCCCGCCGCCCCACGGGTTTACCCTGGTAAGCGCCTGTGTGGCGCTCCATGAAAAAAGGAGGAGCGGATGCTCAAACCGAACAGGACCCTCACCGCCGCCCTTGCCGCCGCCGCCGCGCTCAGCGTGGCCGGCGGGGTGGCGCAGGCGCAGCCGGCCTATGGCTATGGCGGCAGCACCAGCACCTATGACCGCGATGCCTTCTGGCGCGGGGCGCCGGATGGGTTGCAGCAGCGGATCGACTGGCTGCAGCAGCGGATCGATCGGGGGCGCAGCGATGGATCGCTGGCTCCGGCCGATGCGCGGCGGGTGCAGTGGCAGCTCGATACGCTGCGACGCGACGCCGCGGCACTGCAGCAGCGGCTGGACAA
>DASTGC010000342.1:0-2465 GCA_035719485.1 Novosphingobium sp. | reverse complement strand
GACGTCCGCCAGCACCTCCACCCCCGCCTCCTGCAGTGCGGCGATCACGGCATCCTGCGTCGCCTGCTCGTAGCCGATGGTCCAGATGGCGGGACTGGTCATCGTCCCGACCTAGGAAGCGTGCTTGCCGCACGCAAGCGGCTCAACCGAAGACGGCGACAGCCTGATGGGCGATCGCCGCCAGGTTGCCGTCGCGGTCCCACACGCTGGACTGTTCGGTACTGATCCCCTCGGCAGCATGAAGCGCTCGCACCCGGGCAAGCCACCAGCCGTCGGAAGAGGCGGTCGCCGGGCGGATCAGGTTTATGTGCCAGGTCATCGAACTCACCGGCAAAAGGCGCCCGTTCAGGTTGGCCGCTCCCGGAAGGAGCCAGTCGGCCATGGCCAGCAGTTCTGCTTCGGGATCGACGTCAGTACGATCGAGCAGCCGTAGCCACCGCGCGTGCGAAGACTGGCCATAGTCCGACATCGCACCGATCAGGCGCGATTCGAACCGGCGCAGGAAGACCGCCGGGGCATCATCAGGGACAATGCGGACCGGGCATTCCTCCGGCGGGGGGACCGGGGCCGGCGCTGGGTGGGACGATATCGCCAGCGTACTCGCCAGCGCGTTCATGAAGACGAAGGTGGCGGTCAGCCATACGTCGCTGCCACCCGGCGGGCCGAGTTCGGCTGCGATCCATACCGCGTTGCGTCCGCGTCGCAGAAGCCGCGGCCGCGCCTCGACCCGGCCAGTGATAGGGCCGATCAGGTTGACCGTTGCCGAACGCAGGGGCGGCAGCTGCCCTAGCCCTTCGTTCCGCGCCAGCCACCGGGCAGAGGCCAGGGCGAAGATGGCGGACCACCCGCCATGGGCGGTCCGGCCCTGCCGCCAGCCATCCGGCACATCGACTTCAAGCCCCCGATCGGTAGCGACGGGCTCTCCTGCTCCGGCAAGCCCGAAGGGGATCATTCCAGTTCCAGGATGATCGCGTCGACCGCCAGGCTTTCGCCCGCCTTTGCGTTGACCTTCTTCACCGTGGCGGACTTTTCCGCGCGCAGGATGTTTTCCATCTTCATGGCTTCCACCACGGCCAGCGGCTGGCCGGCCTCTACCTTGTCGCCCTCGGCCACGTTGAGCGAAACCAGCAGGCCCGGCATCGGGCAGATCAGGAACTTCGACAGGTCCGGCGGGATCTTCTCGATCATGTGCTGCGCGAGCGGCGCAACATGGGCCGGGAGTATCTCGACCTTGTGGATCGCGCCGCGGGTGGTGAGCTTGAGCCCGGTGCGGGTCGGCTCGACCTTGAGGGCGATGCCGTCGCCATCAGCCTCGGCAAAGACCACGCGGTCACCGGGAGTATACTCCATGGCGAGGTCGATGACCTGGCCATCGACCGTGACGTCGTCCGCGTCGACTTCCACTGCGAAGGTGGAGCCGCCGAGCTTGACCGCCCATGCGAACGGCGGCGGCAGGTGATTGGCCAGCTGGCCGTCGACATTGCGGGCGCGATCGGCGCGGGCCGTGGCGATGAAGCCGGCGATGGCCGCAAGCCTGGCCTTCAGCTCCTCGCTGGTGGCCGCGCCGGTGAAGCCTTCGGGGTATTCCTCGGCGATGAAACCGGTGGTCAGCTCGCCCGAGCGGAAGCGCGGGTGCTGCATGATCGCGTTGACGAAATCGATGTTGTGGCCAAGCCCCTCGATCTCGAAGGCGTCGAGCGCGGCGATCTGCTTGTCCGCCGCCTCGTCGCGGGTCTTGCCCCAGGTGACGAGCTTGGCGATCATCGGATCGTAGAACATCGAGACTTCGCCACCTTCATAGACGCCGTCGTCCACGCGCACGCCATCGACCCCGCGGCGGCCGTTCTCGGCGCCGTCGTCGGTCCAGCCGTCAACCGGCGGCTGGTAGCGGATCAGGCGCCCGGTGGAGGGCAGGAAGCCGCGATAGGGATCTTCGGCATAGACGCGGTTCTCGATCGCCCAGCCGTCGATCTTCACGTCGTCCTGCGTCATCGCCAGCTTCTCGCCGGCGGCGACGCGGATCATCTGTTCGACGAGGTCCACGCCGGTGATCGCCTCGGTGACCGGATGCTCCACTTGGAGGCGGGTGTTCATTTCGAGGAAGTAGAAGGACTCGCCGCTCGGGTCCGCGCCCGAAACGATCAGTTCCACCGTGCCGGCGCTGTAATAGCCCACGGCCTTCGACAGGGCGACGCACTGTTCGCCCATGGCCTTGCGCATCTTAGGGGTGACGAAGGGCGACGGGGCCTCTTCCACCACCTTCTGGTGGCGGCGCTGGATCGAGCATTCGCGCTCGTTGAGGTAGAGAATGTTGCCGTGCTTGTCGCCGAGGATCTGGATCTCGATGTGGCGCGGGTTGAGGATGAACTTCTCGATGAACACGCGGTCATCACCGAAGGAGTTCAGGCCCTCGCGCTTGACGGACTCGAAGCCCTCGCGAACGTCCTTCTCGTCGTAGGCCAGGC
>DASTGC010000341.1:0-6044 GCA_035719485.1 Novosphingobium sp. | reverse complement strand
GCTCCGCCCGCCGCCAGATCGGCCCCGCCTGCCAGTGCGACCACCAAGACCATTGGCTACGACGGCGAAGATATCGTCGTCGCCGCGCGCCATGCCACGAAGGAAGACCCGCTCGCCCGTTTCAACGCCAAGAGCTACGAGGTCATCCAGTCGGTCGACCATGCCTTCGTCGGCCCCGTCGCCCACGGCTATCAAAAGGGCGTTCCGGGCCCGATCCGCGCGGGCCTGCGCAATTTCCTGCGCAACCTCGATGAACCGGTCTCCGCGGTGAACTACCTGCTCCAGCTCAAGCCCGGGCGGGCGGTGAAATCGGTCGCCCGCTTCGCGATCAACTCGACCATGGGCTGGGCCGGCGTGTTCGATGTCGCCAAGCGCAAGCCGATCAACCTGCCCTACAAGGCCAACGGTTTCGCCAATACCTTCGCCTGCTGGGGCATCGGCAACGGCCCCTATTTCTTCCTCCCGCTGGTCGGCCCGATCACGGTGCGCGATCTCGTCGGGCTGGGGATCGATCGGGCGGCCGTGCCCTTCGCCGTCGGCAAGCCGTTCAACAAGCCCTACTACGCCATCCCCGCCGGGGTGATCGACAGCCTCAACGACCGGATCGAGATGGACGGCCAGCTCAACCAGCTGCGCGAGGAAAGCCCCGATCCCTACGTCGCCACCCGCGATCTCTACCTCAAGCAGCGCCGCGCCGAGATCGGCGCCATCTGCCCGCGGCACGGCGATGCCAAGCCCGATCCCAACCTCCCGCCGCGCGTCGGCAAAGGCGTGGATTGAGGGACATACCGCCCACCTGCCGGACACCAATTCCTCCCCGCTTGCGGGGAGGGGGGCCGCCGCAACGGCGGGGGAGGGAGCTCGCGGTTTACCCTGCGCCGGTTGCGGCAGGCGGCCCGACCCCTCCGTCAGCCGCTGCGCGGCTGCCACCTCCCCACGGGTGGGGAGGATGGGCGCGAGTCAATTTGCCGGCCGCACGAAGCTGTCGATCACCCGCTTTGCCCCAGCCTCGTCGAACTCGATCTCCAGCTTGTTCCCTTCCTGCGCGGTAATGGTCCCCGTCCCGAACTTCTCGTGAAACACCCGGTCGCCCACCGTAAGGTCCAGCCGCGGCTTCGCTGCAAAGCTCGCCGCCGAGCGCGACGGCTCGGCAATCCGCCGTGGTGCCGGGTCGTAAGCCCCGGCCTGAGCTGCCCGCTGCCAGCCGGGCCCACGCGTCACCGTGCGCGAAGGCTGGGCGCGGGCGACATGGGCGAAAGGATCCTCCCGCTCCGACCATTGCGCCTGCCACAGCGACGCGCCACCGGAGAGCGTCGTCTCGCTGGTCACGTGGTCGGCCGGGATCTCGGCGATGAACCGGCTGGGGATCGAACTGGTCCACTGGCCATAGATCCTCCGGTTGGCCGCATGGAAAATCGTGCAGCGCCGGCGCGCCCGGGTGATCGCCACGTAGGCCAGGCGCCGCTCCTCCTCCAGCGCGGAGAGCCCGCCCTCGTCGAGTGCGCGCTGGCTGGGGAACACCCCTTCTTCCCAGCCGACGAGGAACACCTGGTCGAACTCCAGCCCCTTGGCGGCATGGATGGTCATGATCGTGACCTTCTCGGTCTCGTCCGCCGCATCATTGTCCATCACCAGGCTGACGTGCTCCAGGAAATCCCCCAGGGTCTCGTAGTCCTCCATGGCGCGGGCGAGTTCCGCCAGGTTCTCCAGCCGCCCGGCGGCCTCGGCGCTGCGCTCGGCCTGCAACATGGCGGTATAGCCGCTCTCGTCGAGCACGGTGCGGACCAGTTCGGCCGGAGCCATTGTCGCCGCCGCCTCCCGCCATCGCGCAAAGTCGCGGACCAGCGCCAGCAAGGTGCCCCGTGCCCGGGCCGGCAGCTCGTCGGTATCGCAGAGTTCCAATGCGGCGCGCAGCAGCGGCATCGCTCCCGCCCGCGCAAACCGGTGGATCTTTTCCAGCGCCTTGTCGCCGAGGCCACGCTTGGGCGTGTTGACGATCCGCTCGAAGGCGAGGTCGTCGGAAGGTTGCGCGATCAGTCGCAGGTAGGCCAGCGCGTCGCGCACCTCCGCCCGCTCGTAGAACCGGAACCCGCCGACGATCCTGTAGGCCAGGCCGATCTGGATGAACCGGTCTTCCAGCTCGCGCGTCTGGAATTGTGCGCGCACGAGGATCGCCGTGCGGTCGATCCGGGCGCCCTCGCGCTCCAGCCGTTCGATCTCCTCGCCCACCCGGCGGGCCTCCTCCGGCCCGTCCCACACCCCGATGACGCGGACCTTGTCGCCGGCATGGGCCTCGGTCCACAGCGTCTTGCCGAGCCGCTCGGAATTTTCGCCAATGAGCCCCGAGGCCGCCGCCAGGATCTGCGGGGTGGAGCGGTAGTTCTGCTCCAGCCGGATCACCTTGGCGCCCGGGAAATCCTTCTCGAACTTGAGGATATTGGCGACTTCAGCTCCGCGCCAGGAATAGATCGACTGATCGTCGTCCCCCACCACGCAGATGTTCTGCCGCCCCTGCGCCAGTAGCCGCAGCCACAGGTACTGGACCTGGTTGGTGTCCTGGTATTCGTCCACCATGATGTATTTGAACCGCTGGCGATAGCTCTCCAGCACTTCGCGGTGGCCGCGCAAGATGTTGAGCATGTGCAGCAGCAGATCGCCAAAGTCGCAGGCATTGAGCGCCTTCAGCCGGTCCTGGTAGAGCTGGTACATCCGCTGGCCCTTGCCGTTGGCATAGGCCTCGCTTTCCCCGGCATCGAGATCGCCGGGGTTGAGCCCGCGGTTCTTCCACCGGTCGATGCACCCGGCCAGCTGGCGCGCGGGCCACCGCTTGTCGTCGAGCCCCTCGGCCTGGATCAGCTGCTTCAGGAGGCGCAGCTGGTCGTCGGTATCAATGATCGTGTAATTGTTCTGCAGCCCCACCAGCTCGGCGTGCCGCCGCAGCATCTTTGCGGCGATCGCATGAAACGTGCCCAGCCACGGCATCCCTTCCACCGCCGGGCCAATCAATTCGCCGACCCGCTCACGCATCTCGCGCGCCGCCTTGTTGGTGAAGGTGACGCAGAGAATCTCGCTCGGCCAGGCGCGGCGCGACATCACCAGCCAGGCCAGCCGCGCCGTCAGCGCTGCGGTCTTGCCCGTGCCGGCCCCGGCCAGCATCAGCACCGGGCCTTCGGTGGCGAGCACGGCCTCGCGCTGAGGCGGGTTGAGCCGGCTCAGCCACTCGGGCGCGGGGTCGGGCAGGGCAGTGGCAGGCTGGGTAACGGACATCCGTGAACAGTTAGGGAACATCGCGCCTCCCGGCAAGCACGATCAAGGCGCGGTCCACCGCGCCCACCCGGCGGCCCGCCCCGCTTGCGGGAACCCACCTGGGCCCGCTGAGTCGTTGCGCACGGAATGCCCGCAAGTGTCGGGCCTTGCCGGAGATTTGCCATGCGAACGATCCTTGCCGCCGGTTCCCTCCTCGCCCTTGCCCTGGCCGCCCCGCTCGCCGCCCAGGGCATGTCCGGCCACGGCCCGTCGGGCCAGGGGGCGTCCGGCATGCATGACATGCCCGGCATGAATAACGACGCTTCCGCTCCGGCGACGCCAGCTACTCCCGCAACCCCGGCCGATCCGTCGGCCGGCACCCCGGCTGTACCGGCGACACCCGCTACGCCGGCAATTCCGGCCGATTCACCCGCCGCTTCGACCCTGCCGCCGTCCACGCCGACCACCGTCAACAACGCTGTCTCGCCGCCGCCTGACACGGCGATGAACAAGACCTACCCGGTCTGCACCAGCACCCTGCGCGATAATTGCCAGAATCCGGGCGAGGGCGGGGCTGGCGGCCATAGCCGCGCGAGCCATCACCGGCATCACCATTCGCGCTAGCGCCATAGTCACCGTGGTTCCTTGACAGCCCGGCGAGGCTGGGCAACCCCTTGCCTCATGCATGGAACCAGCCCCCACCCGCTGCGCGCCAACGCGCGTGTCCTCTCCGCCGCGCTTGTCGGCACGGCGGTGGAGTTCTATGATTTCTACATCTACGCCACCGCCGCCGCGCTGGTGTTCGGGCCGCTGTTCTTCCCCTCCGGTAGCGCCACGGCGCAGACCATGTTCGCCTTCATGTCCTTCGGCGTTGCTTTCCTGGCGCGACCGGTGGGAGCAGTCGCCTTCGGCCACTTCGGTGACCGGGTGGGGCGCAAAGCCACGCTCGTCGCCTCGCTCCTGCTGATGGGCGGGTCTACCCTGGCGATCGCTTTCCTCCCCACTTACGCCCAAATGGGAAAATGGGGTGTCGGCTGGGTAGCGCCGGCGCTGCTCTGCCTGATGCGCTTCGGCCAGGGCTTCGGCTTGGGTGGCGAATGGGGCGGGGCGGCCCTGCTCGCCGTGGAAAACGCACCCAAGGGCTGGGAAGCCCGCTTCGGAGCGGCGCCGCAACTCGGCGCGCCGGTCGGCTTCCTCGCTGCCAACGGCCTGTTCCTGATCCTTGGCGCAACCCTGTCGGAAGCCGATTTCGCCGCCTGGGGCTGGCGTATCCCCTTCCTCGCCAGTGCCCTGCTGGTCGGCGTCGGCCTGTGGGTGCGGCTACGCATCGGCGAAACCGCCGCCTTCCGCGAAGCCCTCGCCCGTGAAGCCCCGGTCGCCGTGCCCTTCGCCCGGCTCGTCTCGCGCCATGGCGGCGCTGTCCTTGCCGGGAGCGCGGGGGTGGTTGCCTGCTTTGCGATCTTTTACCTCGCGACCGCCTTCGCCCTCGCCCAGGGGGCCGGCCCGCTCGGCTATGCCCGCGAGTCCTTCCTTGGCATTCAGCTCTGCGCCAATTTCTTCCTCGCCCTCGGCATACTCGCCGCCGCGATCCACGCCGACCATACCAGCCCGCGCCGCACCCTCATTCTCGGCGCGCTGCTCGCTGTCGTGATCGGCGTGCTGTTCGGCGGCGGCCTCGCCAGTGGATCCCTGCTGGTGGTCTTCCTGACCCTCGCGGTCTCGCTCTTTGTCATGGGCCTGTGCTACGGCCCGCTCGGCGCCTGGCTGCCCACGCTCTATCCGCCGCTGGTGCGCTATTCGGGTATCTCGGTGGCCTTCAACGTCGGCGGGATAGTTGGCGGGGCGCTAACTCCGCTCGCCGCCCAGGCCATGGCGGGGGCCGGGCAGGTCCACTTCGTCGGCCTGCTGATCGCGGCGGCCGGCGCGCTCACCCTGATCGGCATCGCCTCAGCCCGGCCTCATAACTAAAACCCCGTTCCTCCCGAGCGTCAGCGAGGCGGCGGCGGCGCTGGTTCTCGCTCCGCTCGAACGAGTCCCTCGACAAGCTCGGGAGGAACGGATCGGGGAGAGGCAGCTATTCGCCCGCCACCCGCAGCAGCGTCAACCGCGCCTTACCCACGCGGCGTTCGGCAACCGCGTCGAAGCCGCGCAGTTTCGGCTCCTCGTCCGCTGCCGTTTCCAGGCTGATCCAGCTTGCCGCCCCGACCCACCCGAGCCGCGCCAGCTTGTCGAGCGCCACGGCGCCCGCCCCGGAGTGATAGGGCGGGTCGAGGAATACGAGGTCGAGCGCCGCCTTGGCCGGCCCGAGCGAGAGCACCGAGCTGGCCCGCACGTCTGCCTGCGCCTGCGCTTTCAAGTTGGCGAGGTTGCCCCGGATCGCGCGGATCGCCGCCGGGTCCTGCTCCACGAACAGGCACGAAGCAGCGCCGCGCGAAAGCGCCTCCAGCCCCAGCGCGCCCGATCCGGCGAACAGGTCGGCCACGGCCAGCCCCTCGAAGCTCCCCAGCCGGCTCTGCAGCATCGAAAACAGCGTCTCGCGGGTGCGGTCGGCGGTCGGCCGGGTGGTGTCCCCCTCGGGCGCCAGCAGCTTGCGCCCCCGCCACTGCCCGGCAATGACCCGCAGGCTCACCGGCGGGGCCCTTTCGGCTTGCCGGGCCGGTGCGCTTGGCCCTCAGGCCTCCTCCGGGATGGCCCACTCCGGGATGGCTTTCGCGCACCGCGCCCACGTCCCGGCGTGACGTCCCCACCGCCGGCTTCCGAGCGGCGGGTAAAAAGCTCTTCGCGTTGCTCACCCTTTC